>JBDNDT010000036.1:0-11407 GCA_046718985.1 Cytophagales bacterium | reverse complement strand
ACAGCATAAGGCCTGAATTTTGATTCATTTTTTGCAATCGCTAAAACCAATGCTTTGTCAACCTGCTGCGGCAAAGCAAATACCCAATGCGGAACTGGATAATCGCTATTACCTGATAAATCAATATATTTGTTACGACATAACGGCAGAGGCACCACGTCACTGTTTGGCTTAAAATCCATTTCACCGTTAAAATCGCTTGTTGCATAACGCAAATATTCGGTTCGAATATCAACGCTTGCACCTTTATTATGAGTTTTTAGTGATTGCATGAGAACCATTAGCCCTGCTAGCACAACCACCGCAACTCCTTTCAGTTGCAAAGTTTTTTTCATTTATACCGTGTTGCTACTTATAACCGTTTCAATTTTTAATATTCAAATATAAAAAACCGAAGAATCGAGTATAATTTTTTAATAAACAATGCTCTTGCCCAAACAATTTTTAAAACCTATATTTTAAAAACATTTGGAAACATTGCGCCACAAGTGAAAATGATATAGCAGAAAAAAAGCCACACTGCAAGTGGTTATTAGGCATTTTATTTGAAATAAATTCATTCACAACATATTCACTGTCAATCAATTTATAATCACGAAGAATTTCTATTGCTTCAAAAAATTTTGATTCTAATTTTGAAAGCGATAAGGTTTCTGACTCGCAATTGAAATTATGATTGTTCAAAATTTCAAGATGTTGAGATTTTAACTCTTCATATTTCTTTGCGAAATCTTTGGATAAAATATCCCCTACCCTGATTCCCTTCCTTGCCATTTTGTCTTGGTAAGTAGGTCCGATTCCTTTCAAAGTTGAACCTATCTTGTTATCTCCTTTAGCCAATTCAAAGGCTCTGTCTAGCAAAGCATGAGTCGGCAAAATAAGCTGTGCTTTTTTGGAAATAAAAAGGTTTTTCTCTGGTTGAAGACCTTTTGCTTTCAATTCAGCAATCTCTTTGAACATGAGAACAGAAACATCCAGAACAACCCCATTTCCAATCACGTTGGCGATTTGTTCGTGAAAAATTCCCGAAGGAACTTGATGCAAAACTTGTTTTTGTCCATTAAATTCTAAAGTATGCCCGGCATTGGGTCCACCTTGGAATCTGGCAATCATGTCATACTTTGGGGCTAATACATCAACTATTTTTCCTTTTCCTTCATCACCCCATTGCAAGCCTAATAAAACGTCAACAGCCATTCTTATTTCTTTAAATAATCTAAAGTGTCTTTTTTGTCTTGAAAAATTTTGAAAATTGTATTCAGTTTTGTGATTGTCAACAATTTATTGATTTGATCATTAGGTTTGAGCAATATCAACTCACCTTTGTTATTTTTTAGTTTTGTGTGCGCAGTGATTAAAACACCAATACCACTAGAGTTCATATAGCGCAAATTTTCCAAATCAAACACCACATAAACCAAGTTTTTATTAATTAAATTTGTGATAAGGTCAACAACTTCTAAACCGTTACTTTCCCCAATCAAATCACCTTCTAAAGAAACAAATGGTAATTGTTCTTCAATGTTTAGAATTACTTTCATATCTTTTTAAAACTTAGTTTACTTTGTTCGTGCATTCAGTTTTCGTACACTTTCCGTACAATATCAAAGAGTGATGCAGAATTTCAAAATTCAACAATTCACCTACCATTTTTTGAATGTTATAAATCCTTGGGTCACAAAACTCCATAACTTTGTTGCAATCAGTGCAAATAATATGGTCATGCTGTTTATAACCATAGGCTTTTTCGTATTGTGCAAGATTATTTCCAAACAGATGTTTGGTGACCAAGTCGCAATCTGTTAAAATGTCTAGAGTATTGTAAACAGTTGCCCTGCTCACTCTATAATTTTTGTTTTTCATGCTGATATACAAAGATTCCACATCAAAGTGACCTTCTCTTGTATAAATCTCCTCTAATATCGCAAACCTTTCAGGAGTTTTTCTCAACTCTTTGCGTTCCAGATATGCAGTGAAAATTTTTTTAACTTCTTCGTATAATTCTTTTTTCAGGGCCATCAGCCTAAACTATATTAAAAAACAAATATAAGAAATTTTCTTCCCTAAAGTTCTGTTTTTTCTGAATATGAAAATGACCATCAGATTAATAAACAGTCATGTTCATGACTAAGAAAAATCTTTTAAGGTAAATTTATGCTAAAGTCATTGATTATATAATAATTGGTTTTGTCTTGAACAGGTGGAGTATCAAACTGACCCTTGAAAATAATTTTATCTTTTTGTTTCACAATCATCTCATATTTTGACTTGATTGTCAGTACGACGTCATACTGTTTTGGATTATTTTTGTAAACAAATCTGTCTTGAAGTGCTTTGGTTTTCATGTCATAAAACAACACTTCAATGTCTGAGTTGATAATTTTCTTATTTTGATCGGTTATTGTTCCTTTCACTCTCACATTTTTAGTGTTTTCGAGATTGATTACTTCGTATAAATCTCTTTCTCCTACACCACCTGGTCTGTAAGAAGCAAAAACACCTTTATCGGGATTTTTAGAACTAAAATAAAAATAAACGTCATCACCGGGTGTGTTCAAGGGAATACCGGCATTCACAGGTTCTTTCCACTGTCCGGTCACTGTATCCAATTCACATTTAAATATATCAAAACCTCCTATTGTACCATGACCATTAGAGCTGAAATACAATGTTTTTCCATCAGGAGTAACGAATGGACAAACCTCATCATAGTCTGTATTAATTTTTGACGACAGTTTTTTGAATGATTCCCAAACGCCCGCTTTGTTCACATTTGAGACAAAAATATCAGAAGTGCCATTCAAATTATCGTCATCAGTGCTGATATACATTGACTTACCATTGAATGTCATGAAAGCATCCAGTTCTGTGACTTGACCATTATCTTTTCTGATTCTGTTTGCAGGCTGGCTCACTGTGCTGTTTTTAATTCCGGCTACGTAAACGGTTGGTTTTGTCGTATATCTAAAGTAAATAAGTTTACTATCATTTTCTACCAATTGTAAAGGAGCTTTATCACCAGTACCGGGCAAAATAATTTTTTTAGGTATTGACCAATTTCCTGAGCTGTCACGGTATGAAATATAAATCTCATCAGGTTGGTCTTTTGTAGAAGTCTTCTTTTTCTCTTCAGGTTTTCCAGAGGCAAAAATCAATGTATTTCCATCAGAACTCAAAACAGGGCTATGTTCATCATAAGGAGTGTTGATGGCTGTTCCTAAGCTTTTGATCACAAAACTTGAAGATTTTTGTAAAAGTTTTCTACCTAGTTCACATTGCTTAACCAGTTCATCAATTGCAACTTGAATATCTTCATCTTGGGTGTTTCTTGAAGCATAAGCTCTGTAATGTCGCTCTGCTTCATCGAACAAATAATTAAAATGCTCAGCTCTGGCTAAATCATAGAGTATTTCTGCATTGTAATTAGGTTTCTTTTTGTAAATATATTTTAGGTGATTGAGAGCCCTGTCATGGTAATAATTATACAAATAACATATGGCTAATTTATACCTGACATTTAAGTTGTTGGTATCAGATTTGAAAACTTTTTCAAACAATGGCGTAGCTTCCTCATACTCACCAACTTCATACAACTGGTTGGCTTGAGTCAACAAACTCTGAGAATGCAACACAGCTACTATCAGAAAATTAGCAAGAATCAAATGAAATTTCATTTTCACCACAAAACTTTTTGGCAATATAACAAAGACAAATCTTCAATCATTAAAAATAATTGAAAATTTATCCACAAAATCAATCGTGAAGCACCCACAATGAATTTGGTTTAACTTCAATATCCAAAGATTGTCCCATCTCAAACGGCTCACCATCCAAATGTACGGCACCGTTGCTTTTTCTATTTACTTTAATGGAATGCCCTTTGATTTCTACATATTTTGATTTGTCAACCGTTTTGGTGAACAATCTCAAAGCTAAACCTGGCATGTCAACCACCGGAAATGACCTCATGATGCAAACATCAATCAATCCATCTTCTGTGCTTGCTAAAGGAGCAATGTGGGCATTGTTTCCATATTGAGTTGAGTTTGCAAAGCTGATTAAAAAAGCACTCCTTTCATATACTTTGCCATCAATTTCCAATTCATAATCTTGGGCTTTATAATTGACAAACTCATTCAAAGTGGTCTTCACATAAGTTGAGAAACCCCTTGTTTTTTGTTCAGCAAACAACTTTCCGATATGTGCATCAAAACCTGTGCCTGCCATGTTGGCGAACAAATTTCCGTTTAAATATCCGCAATCAATTTTTTTGGTTTTAGCATTGTTGATAAACTCTATTGACTTTTTAATGTTCATAGGCACACCTAAATGTCTTGCCAAGCCATTTCCGGAGCCAAAAGGAATGATAGTTAATGCAGTATCAGTATTTACAATACCTCTTGAAATCTCGTTCACCGTTCCATCACCACCAACTGCAGCAATTATGTCGAACTTGTCTGCCACCGCCTCTTGAGCAATTTCAGTTGCATGACCTTGAGATTGAGTAAAGTATATTTCAGTTTCAAACTCTTTCTTATCAATCGAATTTTTAATCAGTTCAGGTACGTGTTTTTTATCTTTTCCACCTGAAATCGGATTGATTACGAACAAGAGCTTTCTTTTAGTCATACGGATGATTATTTTTAAAATACCTTTGATTGATACGGTAGATAAACTCTTTAGTTATCTGACATGCAAGATTTGCAATAAAATTTCTTTAAGGTTTGAAAATCTAAGTATTGAAAACTTCCAAATTCACTTGAAAACATAGAGCATAACTTTCTGGGATTCAACGAAAAGGCGTTTTCCAAAACCAAAGGATAATGAGGTGAAGATACTGAGTTTTTATTGCTTAATGTTTTTTCTAAGTACTTAAAAACTAATTCTTCTTCTGCCATATCTGTTGGAACAATCGGAGCTAACAACTGATCAATCATTTGATTGCTTCCGAAATAACTAAGTGTATTAATTAATGTCAGCAAATCTTCATCGCTTAACTCACCTGGGTTGATTAAACCCGGTAGCTTATCTAAAACTCCTTCCATTTTTTTGGTCTGATTCATTCTTTTGAAAATTTCTGCTTTCAAAAAATGGAAATTTGCATTTAGTTTTAAAATTAGTTTTCTGTCTAGGTTATAAACAGTTAAACCTTGAATATCCGTTTCTAAAAATGAAACATCTTTGGTTTGCTGAATGTTGTCATACACTTTTTGGACATTTGCTGAGACCATATTATAAACATATTTAGGCACTCCTTTTTTCAACTCATTGGCTTTGTTGAGCTCATCGAATGCATAAGTAGCTTTTTCTTTTTCATGAAACATTAAAAAAGCAGTTTGATTATTGATGGCTTCTGCAAAAACTGTTTTTCTAGGTATTTTGATTTCATCAACAAAATCAATAGAAATTTCACCAAACTGAACTGCATTAAACAACTCTTTTTGAATTTCTAATAGTTTTAGACCATCATCCTTGTCAAAACAACTGTTGATTTCATCAAGGAAATCTTCTTTAGTTTTTGCCTTTGAGTCTCTTTCTATTTGTGTGCTGATGAACATCACGATTTTTTGGTGTTTATCCGTTAATCCGGAATAAATCTTACCCAATTCAAAATTGGTTTTCAGCATCTCGACAACATTTTTTCTGGGCAAATCAATTAAGTTTTTAAATGAGGTTTTATCAAGATCTTCATAAAGTTGCAACCAAGCAGGAATATGATTGATTGTATATTTTATTGTGTCAGGCTGCATTTTTTGCAAAAAATCAACCAAATTTTTAATCAATTTGTCATTTTGTGAAATTGAAACTGAATCCCCTTTTGTTACCGGGTGATAGACTACAAATTTGATGTCTTTAATGTCAAAAACCTTTTTGTCTAACAAATTAGTGAGTAAAGAAATTTCGTTTGATTCAAAATGGGTTTGATTGTTTTTGTAATATAGCACATGTTTTAACTTGTGTGGATTGTCTGCATGATATACCTGATTGCTAGGGTGAATAGTGTCTATAAAATATCCGTTATGCAAAAGTCCTAAACTATCAATCGTTTTAGCAACATATCTGTTATATGAACACAATGATTTACTTTTCAAAAACAATAAATTAGCTTCAATCTTTTTTTCTGCAAAAGCATTGGGGACTAAACCTAAAAATATTTCAGCTTCATTCTTTTCCCCTTCTCTAAAATTCTTTAGCAAAGTTTTCTTCTTAATCGGACTCAATAACACTCCATCATGAATTTCAGATTTGTGCAAAACATTTGGATTTTTGCAATCAAATTGTCCTTGCTCAATCAAATCAACGGAAATAGCATCTATACTGGTGTTTATCAAATCTTTTAAAAAAACTGCGTTATTTGTTTTCAGCACTATTTTCCCATCTTCTATCACTGCCAAAATTGAAGTATTTGATGGTTTTGTTTTAAATGCATTTTTGCACATCGAACATTTGCTATCATCATAAGGCATTATCCCAAAAGCATTTTCTGAAATTGGTACACCAGCAGGAGCAATATATGGTTTGTTACCCAAAACGAAAACTGAATAGATTTTTTTGCTGGGTTCATCTAATCCAAAAGCAATTCCAATATTAGAAAACTCATTATTTTCTAACAGCTTCATATATTTTGTTGTTTGATTGACTGAACCTTGAAACAAATCTTTCACTAATCCATCTGCCACATCAGCATAGGTTTCATAAATCACTTTTCTGTTTTCTTTTTTCAGCAAAACATTTTTTCCAACAAATGTTGAAGATTGGAATTGACCTAACTGTGAATAGTTACCCTTAAATAAATTGACCCTATCCTCAACGTTTTCAGTTTTTTTGTTTGTTTGGGTGCTGCTGAGTTGACCTAGTTTAACAAGATATTTTGCATGGTGGTCAGATGCTTTAGCTAAAAGTGCATCATTCTCAAGTTTTCTGACCCCCAGAGTGTCTCTTATATAATTGACTCTTTGAAGAACCAAATCATTTAATAAATCGAAATTTATGTTTGAAAAAGCCACTTTTGAATTGGCTTCTTGACCTTTTATAACTGAACAAAATCCACAAAATAGCCATATCAGCCATACATATTTCAGACTTTTTATCATACAAAAAATTCTGCTATTGTTAATTTTTTAATAATATCGCAAAGTAAACAAACTTTGTGGACTTTGTTTAATTCTTTCGAGAATTTGTCTCATTTGTTGCTTTTGCATACCAAGATAATCACAAGAAACCTTATCTGATTTTGCCTAATTCTGTTTTTGGGTTTTAAATAAAATTCATTTTGAGTAATGAAGAGAAACTTTAAGCTTCTTCCATATATGTTTTAAATTTAAACTAAACCGGGTTGAGATGGAAATTAATCACAATTTTCATTTCTTTGCAGACTGATTCATCACATATGTTTTCAAAATCAAAAGTCTTTCTGTTTTCAATAATTTTTTCTTTTACATATTTAATTTTCTCATGTGAGAAACCTAATGAAGTAAAACAAAAAACAAGCGCAGAAAAAACAAACCAATCATTATCAGTTAATTTTAATGCTGATTCAGCTTATTTTTACATTGAAAAGCAAGTAAACTTTGGAAAACGAGTCCCTAACACAAAAGCACATGTGATCACCAAAGATTATTTAGTTTCAAAACTGGAACAATTCGGCTGGAAAACCCAAATACAATCATTTGAAGCTAATGCTTTTGATGGTAAAAAATTGAAACTATTCAACATCATTGCTTCTTACAATCCTGAAAGTTCAAAAAGAATTTTATTGTGTGCACATTGGGACACAAGACCTTTTGCAGATCAAGAAGAAAGTTTAGAAAAAAAGTATCAACCTATTGATGGTGCAAATGATGGTGCAAGTGGTGTGGCTGTTTTATTGGAAATTGCCAGAACAATTTCAAATTCAACACAAAAACCTAACATAGGAATTGACATCGTGTTGTTCGATGGAGAAGATTATGGTCAGCCTGATTTCATCGAAATGGATCGCAAAAGTGACACTTGGTGTTTAGGTTCACAACATTGGAGCAAAAATCCGCATGTCGCTAACTATCAAGCTTATTATGGAATATTACTAGACATGGTAGGTGCAAAAAACGCAAAATTCGCCTTAGACGGCACATCAAGATATTTCGCTCCGGGCATTCAGAAAAAAGTCTGGGACAAAGCAAATGCCTTGGGATATGGTAATTATTTTGTTTACACTGAAACAGAAGAAATAATAGACGATCACTACTATATTAACAAAATTGCAAAAATACCCACAATTGATATCATTGATTATGACCCATCAGACGGAGCCTATTTCGGAAATTATTGGCACAAACACGAAGACAATCTTGATTCAATTGACAAAAACACCCTCTTTGCAGTAGGAACTGTTGTTTTACATTTGCTTTATGAAGATTAAACATCAAAACAGAATTCGAGTTTAACAAACATGAGCAAAATTATACCATACAAAGAATCTGAAAAATCTAAAAAAGAGCAAGTCTCTTTGATGTTTGATAACATATCTCCAAGATATGATCAACTCAATCGTTTAATGACATTCGGAATAGACATCGGATGGAGAAAAAAATCACTATCTTTTTTGAAAGACCAACAATTAAATAGGCTGCTTGATGTGGCTACAGGAACCGGAGATTTTGCCATCTTAGCCTCTAAAATAGTGAAACCAAAAGAAATCATTGGCATTGATATTTCAAACGGAATGTTAGATATAGGAAAGAGAAAAATCTTAACCCAAAAAATACCACATATCAGGCTTGAAAGTGGTGATTCAGAAAACATTGTTTATCCTGACTCTTATTTTGATGCTGTCACTGTTGCATATGGTGTGAGAAATTTCGAAAACCTTGAAAAAGGTTTGAAAGAAATAAATCGAGTCATGAAACAGGGTGCAAAACTGGTTATTTTAGAAGCAACATCTCCTGAAAATAAATTCATTAAGTTTTTTTACGATTTATATTTCGGGAAATTTGTGCCTTGGATTGGTAAGTTAGTTTCAAAAGACAAAGCTGCTTATAGTTATTTACCCGAATCTGTGAACAATTTTCCGCAAGGAATGCAGTTTATCAATAAATTGAACGAAGCAGGATTCAAAAATACTAAACTTGTTCCTTTGTTGTTTGGAGCAAGCACAATTTATATTGCAACAAAATGAATTTATATTTAAAAGCACTTTGGTCAATCATTTTAATATTCATATGCAACTTGCAAGGTTTTTCGCAAACAGGATATACGATGAATCTTCCAAATTATGATGAGAAAAAGATGCATTACGGCTTCATCATTGCCACTAATTATACTAGATTTATAGCCAAACAATCATCTGAGTTCTTGGAAAGAAATGACACCATCAAAACCATCACCCCTGAGGGTTCCGGTGGATTTACCTTGGGTTTTATTTTGAATGCAAGACTATATGACTTTCTTGACTTTAGAGTGACTCCTTCTGTTGGTTTTTATCAAAGAGGGCTGAACTATGAGTTTGAAGATAAAGGCAAAAGGTTTAGTGATGTTCAAACTATTGAATCTACTTTTATTGAATTGCCCGTACTTTTGAAATATAAATCGGAAAGAAGACGAAACTTCAGAATGTATTTCATTGGTGGTTTGAAACCGGCAATTTCTACCAGTTCAAAAAACAAAGACCAAAGACCAGACAAATTAAGAACTAACAGTTTTGACCTTTCGCTTGATTATGGTTTTGGCTGTGATATCTATTACCCACTTTTTAAATTTGCCCCTGAAATCCGATTTTCACATGGTTTGTTAAATATGGCTGTAGCCGATCCACATATTTACAGTCGCTCATTGAAATCACTCACAACACATACCATCACTCTATTCTTGAACTTTGAGTGATTTTTAAATTCTTTGGATCTGATTAATGCCAAACATAACAGTTAAATTCAAACTCTAATCATGCTCCTCTCGTAAAGAGACTAGGAATAATTTTTATCAATGACATCAATAGTTTTTTATTTCCAAGTTCATCAACCATTCAGAATCAAACCATTTACATTCTTTGACATAGGTCACGACCCTTTTTATGAAGATGATTATCTTAACAAACAGATTTTCAATAAAATATCGAATAAATGCTATCTACCTGCCAACCACCTTTTTGAACGTTTGATTAAACATTTTGGCAATCAAGTGAAGTTGACTTATTCCATTTCAGGTATGGCATTAGAGCAAATGAAACAGTATCGTCCTGATGTGTTAACTTCTTTTCAAAACCTGGTTAGTTCAGGAAATGTTGAACTTTTGGCAGAAACATATTATCATTCTCTTTCATCGGTTTTTGATGATGATGAATTTGAGTTTCAGGTTAAAATGCATCAAAATGAAATCAAAAATCTTTTCAATTATGATGCTCAATCATTCAGAAACACCGAACTAATTTTTAGCAATCAAATTGCTGAAAGAGTAGAAAATTTAGGTTTCACAGCCACTTTGTGCGAGGGCTTAAAAAAAATCACCCTTCAAGAAAATGAGAACCAAGTTTTCAGAGCAAAAACTAAAAAAGGGACATTGAAAGTTTTGCCTAGAAACTTCAAACTCACGGATGATATAGCATTTAGGTTTTCAGCAAAAGAATGGAAAGAATGGCCATTAACCCCAGAAAAGTATTATAACTGGTTGAAAACCATGGCTGTTGAAGAACAAAGAGAATCCATTCATCTATTTATGGATTATGAAACTTTTGGCGAACATCAATGGGCTGACACCGGCATTTTTGATTTTATCGAGCGGCTGTTTGGATTGATTGCAGTTTCAGACTGCATGTACTTAGCTACCGTGACCGAAGCTGCCTCTGCTTCTAAAGCAAGTTCGTTAATTGACTCTCCTCAACTCACTTCTTGGGCTGATACTGAACGAGATTTATCGGCATGGAATCAAAACAGTATGCAAAGAGATGCCATCAAAAAAGCTTATCAATTGATCAAGAAAATCAGATTGGGGAATTATTCTGAAGATATTTTAAAAACAGCAGGAAAGTTTTTAAGCTCAGACCATTTTTATTATATGAGTACGAAACACTTCAACGACGGTGCTGTTCATCAATATTTCAGCCCTTACAATTCTCCTTATGATGCTTACTTATATTACACAAATGCGTTAGCTGATTTCATATCTAGAATTAATTAAGAATTGTTCTGATTTACGTAATGGCTAATTTTGAATGAACTATTTAAACTATTTTTAGGCTTTCCTTCAAGTCTATAAACACATGACAATCAATTAGTATTAAGAAAAATCAACCTCGAAAAGGGCTAAAAAGTCTCAAATTCGGTTTTTTTTGTTTAAATTTATTCAGCAAATAAAATTAAACAGATGCAATATTCAATTTTTGATGAGGATTCCAACAGAAGTGCAAAATGGTATATTTTTAAGAATACCACCG
>JBDNDT010000359.1:0-3365 GCA_046718985.1 Cytophagales bacterium | reverse complement strand
GTCGTTCACTTTTTTTGTAATTTCTTCTTTCTCCTTTTCGCCGGCTTTTTCAAAGTTTTCATCAAAATATTGGGCTTTGATTTTTTCCTTTTGAGCTTGTATGTCCTTTTCAATATTCTCTCTAATATATTCAAAGGCTTTGATTAAAAAACCACCCGAACCGCAACAAGGGTCGCAAATGGTTTCGCCTTCTTTTGGGTCAAGCACTTCAACCATAAAATCTACAATCGTTCTCGGTGTAAAGAATTGTCCCAATTCTCCCCTGAAAGTCTTGCCCAAAAATTCTTCAAAGGCTATTCCTTTTACATCATCAGAAGTGTCGGAAAGGTTGTATTTCTCTAACTTTTGGATAATGGCTTCAATACTGTTTTCTCTTAATCTGATAGATTCATCTTTTTCAAATAAATCTTGTGCAGCATAATCCGCCTTCACATTGTCAAATATTTTTTGGTAAAACGGCTTTTCTCCTTTTGATGCTATTTCATCATTGGCTTTTTTTAGTTCCTTAAATCTAGCTAGGGAAAATACTTTTCCTTTACCTTGTTTTCTCTCGTACCAAATTTTTATAAATAAAATTTTAGAAATTTCATCAAAGGCTACCGCTGGGTCTAATTTATCATTGTTGCGAATAATATTATGGCAAGCAAAGAGTAGCTTGGCAAACTCGTCTCTTTCAAATGCTTTGGTTTCATTTAAAAGTTTTTCAATTTTCTTGTCGTCTTTTAGGTCTTTGGCGGAAGGAATACCGATAATTTCGTTTCCAAGTCGCTTAGGTACTTTGCCGTGAATGACTTGAAAATATTTTGTTTCTTTCTCGTTAGTCGTTACGAAAAACTTTGCTCCCGAAAAGTAGGCGTAGTTTTGACCTTGAAAATAATCTTCTTCTTTGATTGTAATGTTTTGAGCTTTACACTCAACTACAATAACAGGCGATTTTTCTTCTGCTTTGTCTTGTGCCGAAGCCCAAATAACTATGTCTGCTCTTGCACTACCTGTCCCACGACTTGAACTTGTCAATTTAAGTTCTTGTGTCATTTGGTCAAGTGAGTAACCATATTCGTTTACAAGTTTGCAGATATAGTTCTGTCTTACCAACTCTTCGGGCGTTTCTATGTGCCACTTGCCTGTCAAAGGGGCAAATATTTTTCCGTCCTTTTGTTGTATCGTTAATTCTGTCATTTAATATTTTTTCTAATCGTCAAATTTACTTTTTTCTGTCTGTTGGTTTGTCTGTGCGTTGGCAAAAAATGGCTCTTTTGGTTTTTTGAGCTTTGGCTCGTAATCGGCAAAAACCAAATGTGCCATTTGCGGGTTGGCTGTCTTTTTACACTGACGCACAACTCTTACTTATACGCAATTTATTTCGAATTTTTCACTTTCAACTCCCCTCCAACTGCGCATTTTTTTCAAAATAAGTTGCTTATACGCAACTTTACAATTTTTTTACTCTCAAAAAAATATTTCTATAAAGATGAGTATAGAATTTTGAAGGATGAGTTGAACTTTTTGGGGTCTGTTCTCGTGCGTTAGCCGCAACAGGGATGGCGGGGTTTGTTTGAGCTCCTTTTTTGTGTAGTGAAACGGAACAAAAAAGAGCGAGCCTCGCCAGCCCGGCCGCCCTCAAGGCGGGTTGCCCAAAAAGAAAAATAAACTAAACTAAAATCAACAAAAGATTAATCGAATGCCTATTAGCGTTTTTTCTTTTTCTTGCCGTCTTCATTGTATGATTTGTCTTTGTAATCTCCTTTTTTGAGTGAATTGATAAAGGTAGCCCAAGCAATGGGATTTAGCAAGGGATTGTATGCCATGGGATCCATGAATCTGCGTTCTTGCTTCAGAGCTTGTTGCTGGGTGAACCAACGGTGGTTCATTGCCCCGTCATAATAAGTTTCGTCCAAGAGCATGGCAATCAAGCGGTCGTTCATTGTTTTTTCGATGTTTTTGCTTGGATCATCAGGTAATCTGAGAGCTAGGAATGCTTTTTTGAAGAGTTCTTCAGTGTAATAAGGGAAAATTTCAATGACCGGAAGCATCAAAGTGTCTTCTTTCATTTCAATCATCACCGAAAGATTGTCAGGGCTGTCTTTTGGAATTTTATAGCCAAATTGTTTATATCCTGGTGACATGAACACCACGCTGTCTAATGGCAATAAGGGCATTGAAAAGAAACCCACTTGGTTAGAAATTACTCCTCTTCCAGTTTTGGGTACATATACGCTGGCATAAGGCACACCCCTAAGGCTGTCTCCCGAAACGATGAGACCTGAAAACTGAATGAGATGTGGTTTTCCTTGGCCAAATGAATTGAAAACGACAATGATTACAAAAACTGAAAGTGATATTTTTCTCATGAATGTTCGAATTGCATTTTGAACGCTTGAAGTTAAGATTTAGTTTGCAATCTTTGCAAATATTGATGTGAAGTTCACAAAATGAGAATCAAAAATTTCAGCACAACAGTAGGGCTTCAGATATTCAAATCTTTGAGTGAAGAGCCCCGAATCAGGATTATGAACTTGCTTTGGAAGTTTGAGAAACTGAGCATTTCTGACCTTGAAATGGTGCTGGATTACACACAGGCTAAAACTTCAAGACATGTTAATTTCTTAAAGAACGCCGGTTTGTTAACTTCAAAACAAAACAATCAGTGGGTGTTGTATTCAATCAAAGATGAGGTGTTGGATGTGTTGGCAAACCTGATCAGGTATATGGAAAAAGACCCTGTGTTGCAAAAAGACATTGAAACCTGCAAAATCTTGAACTCAAACAGAGAGTTGAGTATCAACAAATTGCAAAAGAATTTTTATGTGAGTGGGGGCGGCAAAAGTTAATCTATCAGCCAAAGGAGAAAAAACAGCCAAAGCACAAACAAAGCGACAAACAACAATCTATTTCTTCTGAAAAGTTGATGTGCCGATTGAAGAGCAAAATAGGGCATGATTTTCTTCGCACTTTCTTGAATTTTTTTCTTTTCAGCATTTCGCTTTCATGCGGATCGCTTGGGTCGAGATGGGTTTTGATGTTGCTCATTTCAGTTCTTCAAAATTGGTTTTGATTTTAGAAACTAACCGACAAATTCCATTTTTGCATTAGCCCAGTTTGCGCAATAACAAGTTTTATTATTCTCATTTTCTATTAGTTATGATTTTTTTAGATTCCATTTGAGTACTACAAATTTTGCTTATTTTCTATTTAATTGGCAAAAAATAATTTAAAACACCCATAAAGACAATACTATTTTTGTTGTTAATAATTTCTTTAAATTTTTCGGTATTTAATTACGCAAAACTACTGTTAAAAAATCCAAATATTCAACTCCCGTGAGTACTACAAACCCTTTTTCGAAACTAACTCATATATGAAAA
>JBDNDT010000358.1:0-3372 GCA_046718985.1 Cytophagales bacterium | reverse complement strand
TTTCGGGTGACAATCTTCCGAAAAGCAAAAGACTCAACACTTGTCGGTTGAGTTCTTGTTCATTTGAGGCTATGAGATTTTTGAATTCTTGCACATAAGTGTTCAATTCGGGAGGTGTCTGTTTGATGTCTATGTTGAAATCCAGGTTAGGTCTCATGATTTCACCGGTCAATTTCATGTTGAGGCTTGTTGGGTATCTTCGGGAGAGCAACATGGAATCGTTTTGTGAAACTCTTCCACCTCGCACAATGGGTGTGAGTGGTGAAAATTTTTCGAAATTGGCTGTGAGGTTAGCGTTTCCTTTGTATGGGTCGCCGTTCCAAGAAATGGTGCTGTTGGAGTTGATGTTAAATTCTTTTCTGATCAGGTTGAGATAAGTGAAGTTATATTTTCCTTGAGAAATGGTGTATTTTCCGAACATGTTGAAATCACCCTTTGAATCAATTTCTAATTGAATTTGACCTTCTCCATTGCTTTTGCTGAGGGCATCACCTGTGAGTTCGTCAAAAATGATGTCCATTAAGGCATCTTTGTTCAATTCCAAGTTTAGCAACATCTCAAAATTGAATGACTCTTCGCTTTCAGGAATGCTGTCTGTTTTTTGTTTTTGGATGGTTTTTGATTTGAAGGTGATGAAATCTTTCTTGGAAATGCTTCTGTCTGAATTGAGCAAGATGGTGAGCTTGGTGTCTTTGTTTGAGGTTAAATCACCGGTGAGTTTGATGTTTTTAAGGTCGCCGCTGAAACGTATTTTTCCATTGGCAAATGCTTGCCCGAAATATAAACTGTTGTCTTTTTTAGTGGTGTTGAGGGCTTCCAGGTTTTGAAATTTAGCTTCAATGTCAAATTTGAAATCTGAAAAATAATTATGAGTCACACCACCGGTCAAAAAACCTTGATTCAGATAACTGTCAGAGAACTTGGCATTGTTGAGATAAATTTTATTGATGTCGAAGAAGAGCTTGTCATTAACAGTGTAAGCACATTGCGTGTAATTGATTTTGAATTTTGTTTTCTCCAGTTCAAGTATTCCTGCTACTATCGGTTTTTCAAAGCTGCCACTTGCATTTAACACCCCTGAAACACTTCCTGAAAGATTACTGACGAAACTTTTGGTGAAGGGTTCTAAAATTCTGACATCGGTTTTTTGAAAAAAAGCACGCAATTCCAAATTATTCTCTTTCCGGTTGGGATAAACATAACCAGAAAGATCCAGGATTTTAAAATCGCTTCTCAACATTTCCAAGTCAATCCCTACTCTTTCTGTTTGGCTGTCCCAGTCAGCATTTCCCCTGATTTTTGAAATGAACCGATTGTCAATTACCAAACTGTCTATCATCATAGAAATATTTGCATTGAAATTTTCATTTTGGTTGAGCAAAATCAACATGGCTGAGGCGTTTCCTTTTAGTTTATAATCAAGATATTGATTGAACATATCGAGGTCAATATTTTGAAGGTTGGCATACAATGAATTTTGTTGTTTTAGACCCCAGTTTCCAAAAATCTCTGCTATTTGATTTTCATTGTTAAAAATCAGTCTGCTAATCATTAAGCTTTTTGAGTTAAATTGAATTAGGTTGTTGTTGTTCATTTTCCAGATTCTGCTGGCAAACATTAGGCTGTCAGCTTGAAAACTTAACACCAAATTTGAATCCTGAACCATTCCTTGGCTGTTGAAAGAAATATAGTTTTTAAAATTGGGTTCTTCCATTTTCAGGTTCAAGAAAAGGCTGTCATTTTGATCAAGATAAAAATTTGATGACAAATCCAATCCAATCACCTTTTTGTTCACTTCCAAAGCCTTTGAACTGAAAAGCAAATCAACCATAGTCTTTTCATTAAGTGGTATTAAATTCAGACTCACACTCAGTTCTTTAAAGTCAGTTTTAGGCAAAGAAAAATAGTTGTTTTCCATATTAGCGTTCAATTCGCCTTTTTCGTTGATTGAAAGGTTGATTGAAGTATTTTTTGAGAGATTGATATCAGGCATGAAGAACTTAAACAAAGGCTCAGGTTCTATCAAGTTGATGACTGAATTGAATTTCGGAACAGCCAAATCTTTTACTTCGAAGTCTAAGCTTTTAAAGCCAAGTTGTGAAATGGTTGTGTTGAGGGGCTTGAGCAGTTTGAAGATATGATTAGAAATCAATTCAATATTGAGATCGCCATTTGCTTCTGCCAAAATATGGTCTGTTTTGAGAAGCCAATTCTCGGGAGTTTCCTGACTTCCCTTCGAGTGCAAGGAAAATTTTTTGGTGCGATATTCTTTTTCTTGGTTCCAAACGCTCAGGTTTTGACCTTCAATTTTGCCAAATGGTTCTGTCCATTTACCAGAACCATTTGCATTGAGCTTTCCGCTGAAATAATCAATGTATTGATTAGGGAAAAAAGCGGAAATTTTGAGTTTTTTAAAATCAGCGTCAAGGGTATAATTGAGTTTTTCAATATCAAAAAAACCTTTAAAATATCCTTGGTGAAGGCTGTCAAATATATTGAACTCGCAGTCATAAGCGTTTTTATGATAATTAAATTTTAAGTCTAAGTTTTCTAAAAGTTCATTTTTTGCTATCAGATTGTTGATGTTTGAGCGAAAAGTGTAAGTAGGATATTTAGTGTTTAAGTTTTTAAGATTGAGTTTATTGTTAGCATTGATTATTCCCAAATCTTTTGTTTTCAAGAAATCACCCAACTTGAATTCAGATGCTTTTAAATCACCTTCAATGTTTTTGATTTTAAACTTTTCGTCAAACTTCAAATGCAAATCTGTTTTCAGACTTCCAATGTCTGTTTTCAGGTTGGCATAAGTGACAAAATCAGTGTTGAAGCCTGAAAATTTCCCATTAGCAAAAATCTTTCCCATTTTTTGGGCATAAGGATAAACAGAATTGTCAAGATAAAGCTTCAAATCATTTGCTTGGATTGAACTGTTTTTCAACCTGATGTCCATGAAAGTTTCTGAGATGTTTGGCAAGCCTACAAAAAAGGCACTTCCGGATACTTTGCTGTTTTTTCCAAAAAAAACATCCGCTTGTTTAATGTTTAACTTTTCAACAGTTCCTTCAAAATCAGCTGATGAAACTCTCCAAACATCGGGATATTGTGTGAAAATCGGGTGAAAAAGAGCCAAATCACTACTGTTCAAAAGGCTGTTTTTCAACTTCCCGGTCATTTTTACCTTGTTGAAAAAGTCACCGAAATCACCGTAAGAGTTAAATGAAAATGCTAAGGAATCACCAATATAAGAGTTGCCTACTTGAGCTTCGAGTTGATGAAGTTGCAAAGTGTTTTCAGTGACCCTAAGAAAGGAATTTAATTCGCAAGATTCAATTTTCGAGTGGGTCTCCAAACAGGTTAGTCCTGAAATATAGA
>JBDNDT010000357.1:0-3373 GCA_046718985.1 Cytophagales bacterium | reverse complement strand
AGTCGTTTCAGCACAGCCTTTCACTCCTCTGTTGAATGTCCAACAAGGTACATCTTCATTCCATGAGAAAGAATTAATATAAGCAACTCCACCGGCTCCAGGTGCAGCTGTGTTTGTTGGAGTGCAGATGCACATCATTCTTCTGTTGAATGGAGTTGCATCATAAACAGCACGATTAGTAGTCACATTCAAATCAAAAGGAATAAAATCCTCAGCCACCAACTCCCAAACCTGTCTCATTTGATCTTGAGTGAAACCCATTGGTTGGGCATTAATGGTTTGACCATTTGCCCAACGACTGCGACTTACTTCACCATCCATGTCAATATAAACCACAAAACGACTTCCCGGTAAACTTTGCAAATCAGGTTGATTTTCTATGATTCCACTTTCTATCACAGAAGCCTCATCATCCTCTTCGAGATATTCTACACAAATCTTGTCATAAATATCTTCTGAAATCACCACCAAGTTTCCTAAATCATCAGTTTCATATCTCCAAGCTTTTTTGTCTCTCAAAGAATTGAACTCTCCATTGACTTTTCCATTTTTATCAAATCTTAAAATCAAATTTGAAGTGATGTGATTTGAGCCACCTACTAAAATAGTTTCACCATCTTTTTCATAACTCCAATGGATAGTTGCATTTGTTTTTCTACCTCTTTCATTGAAAAATGGAACTTGATAAACGTCGGCATTTCGAGCATTTCTCAATCTGAGTAAATCATTGGCGTAATCTTGTGATTTTCCGATAACTCTTTTTTGGTTTTGGGCTTGTGACATCAAGCACGATGCCACAAGCAATAAATAGATAAAATAATTTTTCATATTGTTGTTTTATTTAATTGTTGGTTGTGCTGATTCAATTGGTTTAATTGCAACACATCACAAAAGTAGGTTGGGCATTTTGAAATGATGTTACTTATTGTCTCAAATCACTATTCTGAGAAAAAACATGACAAAATTGATACGATTAGTAACTTTTTAACACTATATGAAACAAAAACAATACTTAAAGCACGCTGCTAGAAATTATCTAAATCACGCAATAGCTTCAATTTTTTTTTGAATAGATAATTTTGAGAAAGAAAAACATTAATCAAAAGCACAATTTCGAGTGGAAAATTAAATTTGTTTAGCGAAGAAGTTAATTAATTTGTTCCTTTAAAGAACAATTTAAAAAACATCATTCAATAGATTTTCAAAAAACTACCAACAAGTTTTTTAAAAAAACAAAACCATGAATGAAACACACCAGTATGCTTCTCTTCTTAAATCTTCATTTGATTCATTTTTCGAAGCCCCATTAAATTCGTGGAAAGAATTTGCTGGAAAATGTGAGTTAGTTGCTTACAAAAAAGACGAAATCATCAAAGCCCAAAACACAACTGAAAAATACTTTTACTTCATCATCCAAGGAAGTGTGGGCATTTTTTTATGGAAAGAAAACAATTTTGTCTGTCTCGATTTTGCTTTTGATAATCAATTTTGTTCTGATTATATGTCATTGTTGACAAAGCAAGCCACTCCATTGCAAATGTCAGCACTTGAACACACACAACTGTTGAGAATGACTGCAAATGATTATGACCTGATCACACAAGAAGGAATAGGAAAAGTGATTAGATTGGTTGCCGCTGAAATGTCATTTGTCGGAAAGCAACAACAACAAATTGAATTGCTTACTAAATCAGCAAAAGAACGATACGAAATTTTACTAAAACAATTTCCTGACATCCAAAACAGAATAGCTCAAAACCATATCGCTTCATATTTAGGAATCACCCCACAAAGTTTGAGCAGAATCAGAAGACAAAAAAAATGATTTTTTACCTAAGGGTAAATTTAAAGAGTCAAACAGTTAAGAAATTTGCCTCAACTTTAATCAATACAAATATGCCGAAAATCTTCAATTATGTCTTTCTAATAATTTTCTCAAACTTCATTATGGCACAACAATCAAATGATAGCCCAGCATTTCAAAAAATCTTAAACAAAACCGTTGATGACAAAAAGGTCTTTGGAACTTCTTTTGCCTTCAAGAAAGACTCCTTGACATGGCATGGATCATCAGGAAATATTTCTGTTGACCAACCCTATTTCATTGCCAGCACAAGCAAATTGTTTACAACTGCCATCATTCTTAAACTAAAATCCGAAGGTAAACTTAATCTTGATGACAAAATCAGTAATTTAATAGAAAAATCTATTTTATCAAACTTGCATATATACAAAGGAAAAGATTATGCTGATGAAATTAGTATCAAACACCTACTAGCTCACACATCTGGGCTTCCTGACTATTTTCAAGACAAAGGTCCAAACGGCAAAAGTTTAGAAGAAGAGTTATTGAGAGGAAATGACCAATATTGGACGTTTGAACAAACCATGGAAAGAACAAAATCTATTCAACCACATTTTGCACCCGGAGCAAAAGTAAAAGCCAAATATTCAGATGCCAATTTTCAACTTTTGGGAAAAATCATTGAAATCATCACCCAAAAAACATATGCTGAAAATTGCAAAGAACTCATCATCGAACCATTGGGTTTAACAAAAACTTATCTATATCAAGACCCTAATGACAAAACCCCTAAGACACTTTATTATAAAAGCAATACCCTAGATATTCCAAAAGCAATGACCTCTTTTGTATCTGATGGTGGAATTGTTTCAACATCAAGCGATATGCTAGTTTTTATTGAAGCATTTTTCACAGGTCGGTTGTTTCCATTAGTTTACATTGAAGAATTGCAACAATGGAAAAAGATATTTTTCCCTATGCAATCCGGGATTGGCATTCATTTATTCAAACTACCTTGGATATTCAACCCAACCGGTGCTGTTCCTGATTTCATCGGACATTCAGGTCTATCAGGGGCATTGGCATTTTACAGTCCAAAAGAAAATATTTTTATTGTAGGCACAGTAAATCAGATTGCACACCCCGACATTTCATTCAAAACAATGATTAAGTTAGTATTGGAAATCAAGAAAATGAGGAAACAATGATACAGTAGTATTATTAAACTTATATTAATACAGCAGAATGATAAACCTTTGAAATGAATTAACAATACAATGTGCTTAAACATCAGAGAATAAACCCAATCAATGGATAAAAAAACGCCAAATACCCTATTGCACCCCGCGTGAGTGATGGGAGTCACGGCCTGAAAAGCCGGTGCAAAGCGTTAGTGGAGCACCGAGCGACAGCGAGTGGCGTATAGCACGATCCGTAGGGGCACGCCCAAATCTTTTTTTAAAAAAAATTTAATTCTTGTTGTTTGAAAACACCTAAAGAGTGAATGGAAGAAAATATTGTTTGTGCAAAGGTTCAAAAAGTGCTAAACACAAATGAGGGCTAAGAGCT
>JBDNDT010000356.1:0-3439 GCA_046718985.1 Cytophagales bacterium | reverse complement strand
CGAAACGGAATCCCGAAACGGAATCCCGAAACGGAATCCCGAAACGGAATCCCGAAACGGAATCCCGAAACGGAATCCCGAAAACGATTTCTCTTGGAAAAAAGAAAAGAAGAAAGTAAAATAGGCGTAATTCCCGCGATGGTGTAGGAAGATGTTTCTTTAACTTAAACTTCTAAATGTTATGAAAAAGAAAATTGTTTTTGGGGGATTAATGGCACTAATGTTTGTTGCATTTTCACTTGTAGCATTGAAAAATCTATCTGCTGCGCAATTTTGTATGGCTACGCAAACCTGTTCCAATGGAGCATTTATTGGCTGTGTTGGAGAAAAAAGCTGTTTTGGTGGTTCTGGTTGGGTAAGATGTGATGGTGTAGATATTACCTGTACACCAGCATGACGGCGAGTGAGTATCTAATTAAGGGGGGAAACCCCCTTTTTGAATTAAATGTAATTTAATTTATGAAATACAAAAAAATATTAGATGTGTTTTCTACTTTTTTTGTTATTCTGATATCATTATCAACACTTGCAAGCTGTAAGTTTGAAAAAAAAGTTGAAAAAGTTGAAATTCCGATACATCAGTCAATAAATGAATTTGGCGACGGGACATTTCTATCAAATGCATTTGGGATAGATGTTGATAGTGAATTTGTTTATATTGCTGATATTAATAATAATAGAATTGTTGTCGTGGATACACAATTTTCACTAATACGAACAATAGGGAGTAAAGGAGATGGTCCAGGAGAATTTAAACATCCTGTACATGTAAAAACTTATCAGAACTATGTTTATATATATGATGCTTCGCTTAAGAGAATGAATAAGTTCTCTAAATCTGGGTTGTTCGAAAAAATAATTACATTAAAATTTTCGCCAGGAATCTCAACTCCCGCCGCCTTTGATGATTCGGGATTTCTGTTGTTTGCCACGCCGACGAATTCAAAACCTATTGTGGTTTTGTCAGACAGCGGAACATTGATTAAAGAATTTGGAGAGCAGTTGCCTGACAATGATGGAAAAATTTATCCATTACGCAACGGCAGATTTGTTTTTTCAACAGGTAACCATATTGTTGCTTTGTGTGTCGCATTACCATTTATAGAAAAATATGATATTAATGGAAATCTATTGATGCGACAAGATTTGTCGCTCCAATATGAAGAGATTGAACTAATGCGTAAAGTAGCAGAAAAAAAATATAGAAATTATGATGATAAGATAAAAAGTCAGGTAACAATTAATTTATTTTTGGGTGCATTTTTGAAAAAAAACTTTCTGTATGCTACCTTTAAAAGAGAAATGAATGATGATATTTTTTGTGAAATTTTACAAATTGATGTGAATTCTCTAAAAATAAAAAAAGTGATTTGCCCTAAGGATAGAGAAAAAAGAAATGTCTATTTTGAAAGTATTGCAAAATCAGAAAAGGCTTTTTACTTGGGATCTAATGAAATCTACAAGTTGTATTATGAACAATAAATGGAACATTATCAAGTCAAACTCAATCAAGATTGCTTCTGTATTTTCCTCATCATGTCTTTTAACGGTCGTATTTTACTATCTCTATATTGAAAAACATAACTCTTCTGAAAATACATATCAAAAGAAAGTTGAAGAAAAGCTAGACAAAATGAGAACAAGCGTTATTGGAAAAAGACTTGATTCCATAAATGAAATTGTAAGCAAATCGTCTATTAAGCCAAAGGTTGTGCTCATTTATTCGGGTTTTGATTGTTCCGAGTGCCTTAAGGAATCTTTTAGGTTAGTATCTGGATTGAAAAAAGATGATAAATACGATGTGTTCGTGATTGGATCAGAATCAAATATTGGTTCTGATAAAATTCGATTTGATTACGACGCTGAAATTTGGTTTGATGGTAAAAGTGATATTAGGAAAAGCTTGAATTATATACTTTCACCTGCGTTTCTTCTGTTAGATAGCGATAATATGGTTAAGTCTGTCTTCTGGACTCTGCCTTTTGCATAATAGTTTCACAAATTGCTAGTTAATTTGAAGCGATTCAGTCCATCAATCCTTACACGGTGACGTCGTTCATGAAGGGCTCATGCTTATGACGCGAGCCCATTCATTCACTCTTTAAATATGGTAAAAATGAAGATAATAATAATTTCCACCTTGATATCTTGTTTATGCTTATCTTGTAGAGATAATACTAATATAAAAACGGCTGAAGTTGTATTTAAGGAAATTAAAAAAGAATCTGAAATTCTCTTGCATGAAAATGAAAAATCTCTGATTGGAAAAATAAATCAAGCTATTTTATTTAACGATACTTTATTTATTCTTGATGTGAAACCTCCTTCAATAAAGATTTATACAAATAAAGGAGAGTTTATTAAGTCGCATTTAATTCAGGGTAGAGGACCAGGTGAGATTTCAAATCCTGTTGGCATTGATATTGACGGTCATAATTTAGTTGTGGCAGATGCTGGAGTGATGACATACAAAAAATTTAGAAGATTTGGAGAAAGTTTTTTTTATGAAAAAGCCTATGCTGACAAAAAGGAACGATTGATTACAGGAATGGGAACTTTGAAAATCACAGGGAACTACATTTACTCAACTTTTCCATTTATATATGGCATTGCAAAAAGTCCACCTATTATAGTAATTGACGATGAGAATCAAATACAAGAGTTTGGTACTTATCCTAATGTCTATAAGAAGTATTCTAAACCTACTTTTTTGATGGATGATACGCGATATTTAGCGATAGATAAAAAAAATGAAAAGATTTATCTTACATTTTCATCATCTCCAAGCATCGAAATTATTGAAATTAAGGATAAAAAATCTATAATTATTCTAAATGATTCGTTGACTGAAAGATATATTTCAAAAGAGAGAATGACTAAAGATATTTTTGATATCGAAGACATGAAAAACATTTCGTTTCTAGAATCTTACAATTATAATATTGATTTGCTTAAAGATACCATACTTGTAAGGGCATTTTGTAGAAAAAATGCAGAATCATCACTCTACAGAAGTTTTGTGAAAAGAATAAACTTTGTAGAATTCTTCGATTTGAGAGGAAACTCATTGGGCGGATGTGAAATAAAAGGAAGATTTCACCACTGTGCTCAAGATATGCTTCTTATTGAAGAATCGGACGAGCCGGACAATCGGCGATTTGGGCTATACAAAGTTGAGTTTTCAACTCCAACGCCGTAAGAAATGCGAGAGAACTTGCTGATACTTGGGATAGTATTTTTCGGGTCTCTTTCGGTGATGCTGTTGGTTCAAAATCGTAAAGTTTTACATGAAAGGGAATTGACACCGTCCGACCCGCCGACTTCACATTAAACCGGTTGTGCGACGAGTTGCAAAGCAATCCTGATAAGCTCTGGAAGTGTTGCCAAGACGCGTTTGGTCATCCGCCGAGCGACTTGCTGGATTGGGCGCGGGCGAGAG
>JBDNDT010000355.1:0-3447 GCA_046718985.1 Cytophagales bacterium | reverse complement strand
TAAAAGTCCGGATGCTCAAAAAAATGTTAAGAATAGTATAACAATGATGAATATTATTCACACATTTACTTTCAAACGTAAACTACATTTGCATTTTGAACAGAATATTACCAAATAATTATGATGAGACTTCAAATAATAAAAGACGGACAAGGTAACAACACCGGTGTGTTTATCCCTATTGAAGTATGGACATTGATTAAAAGTCAATATCCTGATATTGAAAATGTAGAAAATGAACTGCCGCAATGGGAAAAAGATTTAATTGATTCTAGGCTACATGCTGTTGAAAAAAATACAGAACGATTAAAACCCGGAAAAAATCTATTTAAAGAACTAAAGCGTAAGATTTAATGGCTTTTCAATTGCAATATTTTGATGAAGTTGAAGCCGATATACACAATGCCAAAACATGGTACAAAGAACAAAAAGACGGTTTAGAGATTGAATTTGCAACAGCCATTGAAAAAGCAATCAATCAAATTTTAGAAACGCCAAAAGCTTACTCCGTTCGTTACAAAAAGATAAGGATAGCACATCCTAAAAAGTTTCCATATAATATACATTTTTATATTGATGAACCAAACAACACAGTTATTATAACCGCAATCGTTCACAGCAAAAGAAATGCTCAAAATGTGAAGAAAAGATTATAAATCGAAATTTATGTGTTGTTGTTATCTCCAACATCGTTTAGTTAAGGAATTTGAAACCTCGTATAGGTTAAATGTTTATAGTTATTATGAATTTGAATTGCTATTAGACCCCTGCGTCAAACATTCAATTATTCTATAGTGCAAATAGAAAGTATAAATTTTCGGTTTCACTTAACCAATCGTCTTTTAATTAGTACCTTAAATATGCCTTTTTTTCCAATACTGCTTACAAACAACTCAATCCCGGTCACATGAAGGATATACCTTGCATAAATGTTACTAATTTGTTAATTTTTTTACTCAAAACCCTTTTTGTTATTGTTTTCGACTAATATGTCTCATCTTAGCTTAATTTAATTTTGACCTAAAGACAAAGAATTGCCTAAATCAGCAACTTAATTTGAAAATTGCAATATAGAATTGGTGATTTTCGACCATAACATCGAAATAAACTCGATTCAATGCCTTTGACAATTATGGTTATTTATCCTTTCCCTCAAAACCACTCTAAATTCCCTCTTTTCTTGTCCAAACCTTTAATTTCCCTTTCGTGCTGTCATAAGGAAACTCAATTATATCCCCTCTGTGTTTTATGTCATGAATGCTCAAATCATAGCGTTGTAACACAATATGCTTATTTCTTATTTCTTCCCAAGTTTGGTTTTCCAAAGTATCGCTATTAAAAAAATAGATTGATAATGTATCTTTTGGGAGTTTAGAAATTATATCTTCCCATTTTACACTAGGACAGTTTCTGTGATTATAATTTGATTTTACAGACCTGTACAATCCAAAATTGTTTTGCGGTAAATTAGTGTCAGGATATGCAAATCCATCACGACCAACTGCTAAGAAGTAACCCATAGTATGTTCGGAATTGTTAATTATATTTATACAATACCTTCGTCCAAATAAATCAATATCACGGCAAAATTGAAGTGTTATTAGAAAAATACACAATATAAAAGTCTTGATTTTTATACTAATTTTCATCTTTTTCTGGTTGGAAATAACTCTTCATGGTCGCTTTCCCAATCAACACCTCTGCCTTTGTTTCTAAAATACCTAGCAGCATGTCTATTGGCGCGCATTTCATACCATCTGAAATCGTGATGGGTATTATTGGGTTGATTATTCATTGGTCTTGAGGTAGCAGCACTAGTTAAACTTGGGATTCCTATCACATAAAGATAAGTTGGCCCAAAGATTTGGCTGTCAAACGTGTGACCATATTCGTGCATATACAATGGATCACTTGTAACCCTTTCTTCAAAGTTGTCACCCACTTCATCCCAAATATTCATGTTGATGTAATTTCCAATGCTTACACCACTACGGCTTGCTGAGTTTTCATTAGTCACAAATGTTACACCACCATAATGATCCACCCTGTCAGCTTTGTTGACTAGAACTCTAGAATGTGAGTAAATATTTCCAAGTAAAGTTTGTGGGGCTTCCCAAGTGAATCGCGTCAACAATTGACCGGCTCTTTTATCCCAAGACCTGCTGGCATCTGTTTTGATTAGCCCCTCAGTTATTCTCCATGATTTGTGGGTCTTTGAGCTTTGAGAGGTAGGGTCAAATCTAGCCCAAGCATTGTTTCTCGCCACACTGCTTGTTGGGTCTAAACCTCCATTTACGAATGCAGTATAAACAAAGTCTGCAACACCATTTACTAAAGTTCCAATCATTGATATTTTCCCAATAAAATATGCTAAGCCTAATAATTCACCAGACTTGTCTACAAATTTAGCAGGATTGTTGAGACAATAGCTATAACGATTGAAAATTTGTGTGTTATCTAGAAATTTTACAAAATTATCAGGACTAATCATCTGACAAAGCAAAGGGTCATAGAATCTTCCGTTCATGTTCACCAGCCCTAATTCGTAATTGTGTTCGTGACCTGTGAAGCCTCTGTTGAGCAGTTGATTGCCTGATGGTATTTGTCCGGGATCAAAAAGTATATAATTGAGAGGATTTCTGGCTCTTCCCCAAGCGTCGAAACTGTTTTCTTGAGCAACACTTCCATCTTCTCTCAACAGCATCATCAATGAACCAAGATAATCGGTGCAGGGATAATACATTTGTCCAACATTGTTTTCTACAATATATATGGCAGCAGTTCCAAAAGCACCATCAATATAGTGAATTAATTTTTGACCGGTAGTGGAGATTTCTTTTTCAAAGTCTATGCTATAGAACCTGGTTGTTTTCAATTGGGAGTTTTCAAACAATTGGGTTCTAAATCGTTGTTCTTCGGTGTTGTAATCAACAATCAAAATTTTACGTATTTTTGATGAAGATAGGTTTCTATGGCTGTAGTTTCAGATAAATCGAATTTTGAAATCACTTACATTGATATGTCAGGAAAGGATACTTGTCATTAGGTGAATCAATCAATCAATCTACTAATATCAACTTGCCATATATTTGTTTTCCATTACTTAACAACATTTCAACAACATATACCCCTGATGGAAGACCATTTCTATTAAAAACCATTTCCTTGCCGCTGTTTTCAATCAAATTTGGTAAACATCGCTTTCCTGATACATCAAAAAAGCTACAAGACACACATGTGGCTTCAAAATCATTTACAATTTGTATTTTGAATAAATCAATAGCAGGGTTAGGGTGAAATTCTAATTTCGTTCCAAAAGATTGTTCAATAATTAGCTTTTCAGGGAGATTAATTGATGCAAGCTTGTTTAGTAACTCATATTTTTCAGGGTCAACTTCTTGCTTTGAATTAGAGCCACAACCACACCTGCAATAGCTTCAAATTCAG
>JBDNDT010000354.1:0-3449 GCA_046718985.1 Cytophagales bacterium | reverse complement strand
CCACCTTCACAGAGTCAAAAGATTTACAGTTAAATCGATCTCTAACTTCAAGTAAAAATTTTTGTTCAACCAAATTTTTAGTTAGAGTTGTTCTGCAAGTGTCACAAGTGACCAAATTGGAAGGTTGCCACAAATATCGAACACCACCTTGACCTCTTAATTGTGCTGATGATGATGGACAAACTGTTGTATCATTTCCGGCATTTGCAATCAAAAATGGGGTAAAAATCCTTATGGTATCAGATTTTTGACAGTTTTGGTTAGAAATAGCATTAAAAACATAGCTTTGGTTAGACATTGTTGATGGGCTTATCACTGTTTGAAGACAGTTGGTACAACTTAAATTAGGTGAGTTATTCCAACTGAATATTGAAGCATTGGTAACTACTTGAATGGTTTTTGACTCTCCAAAACAAATCGTGTCATTTTTCTTTAGAGTGATTTCAGGCAAAGGGTAAATCGTGACAGGTTTAGTGATTGTATCAGAGCATCCGTCTTCATTGAAGACTATCATTTTAACATTAAAATTTCCTGCTCTTGAAAATCTATACAAAACGTTGCCATTTGATTCATTGACGAAGTTGTTTTCCAAATTCCAAGTCCACCTCACCGGATTTCCGATATCAAGGATGGAAGCATCTTTAAAATTTGCTTGTTGATTTTGGCAAACCGGTGAAACTGTAAAATTTGCTCCATCAGGATTTTTGATAATGATTACTTTAGCACTCGTGGTGTCTGCACATTCAGGTCTGTTATCACTAACAATGAGCCTTATATTATACTCCCCAGGCGAAGGATATACATAACGAGGAAATTTTTCATAAGAAAAGTCATTTTCCGTGGTTGGATCGCCAAAATCCCAAAAGAAGTTGGTAGCACTGATGCTGTTGTTGGCAAAAACGGTTAGTACACCACAGTTGTTGATAATATCAGGTAAAACAGCAGTAGGAGGAGGCGGACAATCAACTACATTGAACTGAAAATCACGAATATGTCTTTGTATCAAACGACCCGCCCGATATTCAGAAACTGCAACACCTAAAACATATTGACCAATATTGGGTGGGGTGCCTGTCAATAAACCTGTTCTTCGGTCAATTTTTATGGGGTCAACTCCACCCATTGAATTTTGAAGACTGTATGGATTTTTCCATACTACTTCATTGAATGGGGGGACACCCGCCGGCAGTGGTCTGGCATTGAACCTAGAGGTATCTCCACCTACCCATGGCGTGACGAGTTCATAAACCAAAGAATCTCCGTCAAGGTCTGTTGCAGAATGGTCAAATTCGAGTTTGTCATTAGCGCATAAAAAAATAGGCGGGAAATTTTTAAACTGTGGTGAACTATTTTCAAAAAAGGGAGATTCAGAACCAAAAATTTTAACAAAATACGTCGTCCCTGTCAACTCCGGTTCTTGAATGTTTTGAATGGTTTGGTTTCTGCAACATCTTTGGTACACTAACTTATATCCTCCAACTTTTGGAGGAAGATAAACATTGGTGACATATTTTGTTTCTTCAACACACACATTATCAGGAACACCTGCGCAAGGAGTTACAGGACGTAGTGGTAAAGTTTCTGCAAAATTGAAAGGTATCCTTATGAAGCCTTGATAAACATCATTCATATCAAAGACTGAAATAGCCAAAGGGTCATCGAAACCAATCAAGCCATTTATACAATCTCTATAAGCTTTGAACTCAACTTGGTATATATCTGCTGAAATTTTCTTGTAATAAAGCTCGCCACCAATCAAATGGCTAGCCAAAGTTTGGTTTAAAAACAATCCAATGCAAAAATACATCAAGAAAATTCTCATAGGTTCGAGCCTCAGTTGTTAAACTCATTACAAGTTAACAAGTTTTATTCAAAATCCTCAAAACTAAAGTGATTTAAATGTAAGATTCAATATTTTCTGGGCTGAGAATTTGATATTTTCAAGAAAAATTAAGAAAAATTTAATTTAGTCATTCAAGCGCAACAGACAATTGCGAAACATCATAAAAATATCAAATTACATGATTTGTAATAAATTAAAACGCAATAATTGAGCATTCAAAGTGCCACTTAAAAACTGTGTTTAACAAGATTTGTATCGCTTGAATAAATCTTTACAAGTAGGTCTTCGTAAATTCGATTTAAATATTCAAAAATCTAGAAAAACTATGAAAAAAACATTACTACCCTTAGCAATTGCTTCTGCATTTGTTTCATTTTCCCAAGTTTCAGGAAACATGCCTACTGAACCGGTAAACGGTCAAGTTTTAGGTTACACATTTGATTGGAACGGAAGACAGTCTGATAATTGTGAGGCTGCATATACTGATTTCTTCGGTGCAGCGGGTTATACAACTTCGGTACAAAACAACGGATTGATGTTTCAGTCAAATGGTACTCAGACACCTTTCAATTATGCATTATTTCAATTTACCGAATTTGAAGGTACAGATTGCGATTTCGCATTTGTTGATATGACAAATGTCAATAATAGAAGAATCAAGGTAACTCTTAACTCTTCTATTGCTGTGCCACAATTTTTAGTCGCTGTTTTTGACAATACTAAAAAAGGTAATTTCAGTAATCCTGCAATTGTAGCGTTATCTGCCGGAGATAATGATTTCGTTGTAACTATGCCTGAATCAGGATACGAAAATGGATTTGATTTTACAAAAGTGTCTGGAATTGCGTTGATAGTAAGAAATGCGTTTGATAATGGTAATATATCAGCAAATATATTGATTGATAAAGTCTTAGTTGGAAACGCAATTCCGACAACAAATTTTGCAAACAATGGAAACGCTTTTGGTTCTGGTTTTTTTAAGTTTGGATTTGAAGGCAATGCTCTTGAAAACTGTGTTGGTGAAGCCATTGGAGTAGTAGAAGGTGGTCGTGGATCATGGAGAGGTAATGGTTACACTTACGGTGTTTCTGATGGAAGTCTTACTATAAACACATTAGGCAACCAAGAATACTATTCAGGGCCTGAATTTCATTTCTTCGGTAGCAACTGCACAGACAGAAAGTCTATCGACTTGAGCAACAACGATAACAAAGCTATCAGCTTGAAAGTAAATATGTCTGCTCCTGCACAATTGGTGATACAGATGCTTGATGACCAAGGTAGATTTGCTTCCAATAACCCTGTAGTCATTGAACTAACTGAAGGTGACAATATTGTAAATAGAGAATTCATCCCTGCTATGAAAGAGTTCAATGGTTCTGACTTAAATGCTTCGAAAATTGTAGGGTTTATGTTGGTTTTGAGAAATGGTGAAAGTGAAACAGCACCTAAGCCTACAGTTACAGCAAAATTTGATTACATTGAAGTAGCTGATATCACGACTGGATTGGTATCTAAAACTTATAACAAAGCCAATGTTAATCCAAACCCTGCTAAAGGCTTTGTGAATGTTGATAATAACTCCACAATAAGATTCTTTCACCAA
>JBDNDT010000353.1:0-3457 GCA_046718985.1 Cytophagales bacterium | reverse complement strand
GAAAAAACTGAAATTGTGGAAATTAAGCCTGACTACGGCTTGAAAATTGAGAATTATGTAGTTTCAGGAAAACCCGGAAGCGGAGATCAATCTTACATCTTTTCTGCACCATTTAGTCAAAATGCCATTGTCACCGGCACTTTGCCTTCTGACAAACCTTTTTATACCATCAAGGGCTCAGTAACGGATCCGCATGCAGGATTTGTTCAATATTTAACCCAAGCTTTGAAAAAGTATCAAATCGTTGTAGCTAATGAAAAAAGTTTTAAACCTAGTAAAGACTCATTGAAAGTTATTTTTAAACATGTTTCACCAAAACTTTCTGAAATTGTCAGGGTAACCAACCAAAGAAGTGTCAATATTTTTGCTGAAGGACTATTATTGGCATTAGACACAACACAATCTACATTTGTAAGCTATGAAAATGCGGTGAAAACCATGTTGGGTTATTATCATAAATTAGGATTAAAAACAGAGGGGGTTAATATTTATGATGGCAGTGGCCTCTCAGCCTCAAATTCTTTACATTCATCTTTCGTGACAGAGGCTTTGGTCAAAATCTCTAAACAACCTTACTTTGATGAGTATTTTAATACTTTGGCGGTTGCCGGAAAATCAGGTACTCTAGAAAGACTCTGCAAAGGAACAGCAGCAGAAAACAACCTTAGAGGCAAAAGTGGTAACATTAATAATGTAACCACTTATTGTGGTTATGTCACAAACAAAGAAGGTAAGTTATTGGCTTTCAGTTTTATGGTGAATAACTTTTCTGTTCCAAATGGAATCATGATTGCCAAGATGGAAAAAGTTTTGGTTGCTTTGGCCGAATGACATAAATGAAACGAAACTTTTATGCTAAATTTGTGTTATAATTCAAATCTTATAGGGGTGCTCTTTTCGAGCTGAGATTATACCCTTTGAACCTGAATCAGGTAATGCTGACGAAGGGAATAAGAAGTTCGAGATAAGAGATTCCCCACTGTTTTATTGTATTTATCTTTTCAAAATGGGGCAAATAAAAGTTAACAAAGACGTGGTAAATCTCGAAGATGCTCATTCAACTTCACTAGAATTGTTGCTGAATAATTTGGGTATAGCAAACCAAAAGGGTATAGCCATTGCAGTAAATGATTCTGTAGTGCCCAAAAAAGACTGGGAGTTGCTTGTTTTGAAAGAGAATGACCAAATAACCATTATTCAGGCCACTCAAGGTGGTTAATCTAAAAATTTAAAATAGTATGAAAGCAAAAGACCAAGCACCGCAAGAAAACATCATATCAAGAACACCACTAACAGGTTCGAAGAAGATTTATGTTCAAGGTAAAATTCACGACATCAAAGTAGCAATGCGTGAAATCTCATTAAGTGATACAATAATCAAAAACCGCCCTGATTCGAAACCGGAATCTAACCCCTCAGTAACGGTTTATGACACCAGCGGTCCGTACACTGATCCTAATGTAATTATAGACCTAAAAAAAGGTTTACCTCGATTGAGAGAGAAGTGGATTTTAGAAAGGGGAGACGTTGAACAACTATCTGAAATTTCATCAGAATATGGGAAACAAAGATTGATGGATACAAGTTTAAGTCAATTAAGATTTGAACATATAAAAAAGCCTTATAAAGCTAAAAAAGGACATAATGTTTCACAAATGCATTATGCCAAAAAGGGAATCATCACCCCTGAAATGGAATATGTTGCCATCAGAGAAAATCAAAGGGTTGATGAATTGAAGTCGCAGCTCAATGGTCAGTTTGAACAATTGGCTTTTCAGCATGAAGGAAACAATTTTGGAGCACACAAACATACATCATATATAACACCTGAGTTTGTGAGGGATGAAGTGGCAAAGGGAAGAGCTATTATTCCGGCAAACATCAATCATCCTGAATCTGAACCGATGATTATCGGCAGAAACTTTCTGGTTAAAATCAATACCAATATTGGCAATTCAGCAGTTTCATCTAGCATAGAAGAAGAAGTTGAAAAAGCAGTTTGGAGTTGTCGTTGGGGTGGAGATACTTTGATGGATTTATCAACCGGAAAAAATATTCATGAAACAAGGGAGTGGATCATCAGAAATTGTCCGGTTCCCGTTGGGACAGTTCCAATTTATCAGGCCCTGGAAAAAGTGAATGGCAAGGCAGAAGACCTGACTTGGGAATTGTTTAGAGATACTTTGATTGAACAAGCAGAACAAGGAGTTGATTATTTTACCATCCATGCCGGGGTTTTGCTGAGATATATCCCATTAACTGCCAAAAGAGTTACAGGAATTGTTTCTCGGGGAGGGTCAATCATGGCAAAATGGTGTTTGGCACATCACAAAGAAAATTTCTTATACACCCATTTTGAAGAAATCTGCGAAATCATGAAAGCTTATGATGTCAGTTTCTCTTTGGGTGATGGCTTGAGACCCGGTTCAATCGCTGATGCTAATGATGCTGCTCAATTTGGCGAACTAGAAACACTAGGAGAACTTACACAAATCGCGTGGAAACATGATGTTCAAGTGATGATAGAAGGCCCGGGTCATGTGCCTATGCACATGATTAAAGAAAATATGGAAAAACAGTTGAAACATTGCCATGAAGCACCTTTTTATACCTTAGGACCATTGACCACAGACATTGCACCCGGTTATGACCACATCACTTCTGCAATCGGTGCTGCTATGATCGGTTGGTTTGGGACAGCCATGTTGTGTTATGTGACACCCAAAGAACACTTGGGGCTTCCAAACAAAAAAGATGTGAAAGATGGGGTGATTGCCTATAAAATTGCAGCGCATGCAGCAGATTTAGCAAAAGGTCATCCCGGTGCTCAATATCGTGACAATGCACTGAGCAAAGCTCGTTTTGAGTTTCGTTGGGAAGACCAATTCAATTTATCTCTTGACCCAGACACAGCGCGAGAGTTTCACGATGAAACTTTGCCCGCAGAAGGTGCAAAAATTGCTCACTTTTGTTCAATGTGCGGTCCTCATTTTTGTTCTATGAAAATCACACAAGACGTACGAGAATTTGCTGAAAAGCAAGGCGTTGATGAAACGGAAGCTCTTAGAAAAGGAATGGAAGAAAAAGCCCAAGAATTTAAGAAAGGTGGGGCTGAGATTTATCTTTGAGAAATAAGTTAAATATGAATTTGACATCTTTACATCAATTAGCAACTTTATGAAGTAGTTTATGCTAACATCATAAAGTTGCATAATCATTATGCTACTTTCTCACTAGCAAAGTTTATTGCAAGAAAATGTTGTTAAATTTACTCAATCGAATAAATAACAATTGAAACCCAAAAATTGAAAATCAGTTCTAAAAAGTTCTGGATTGGAATTATGTTATAAGTTTTAAATCAAAATCAAACCATTTCCCACTTCAATTCTTGAACTTTTTTGGTTTCAGAAGAGAAATTGATTCCGATTGCATGCAGTTCCATTGCTGAGTTTTTAAA
>JBDNDT010000352.1:0-3472 GCA_046718985.1 Cytophagales bacterium | reverse complement strand
CACATCAAACAATGGTCAATGTGCCGGTGGATTCACTTGGTTTGCTCCTGAAGGAGGTATCAAAGCAGGTGAAGTGGTGACCATGGTGGTTGAAAATGCAGGACTGTCTGCTTCAACAGGTCAAGTTATCGGTTCAGGTTATGGCTTAAGCTCAAGCGGTGAACAAGTTTTCTTTTACATGGGCAACAACACAAGTCCTTCTTATATCACTGCAATCAGCACAAATGCTTGGTTGGCAGATGGAACAACGCATACCAATTGCGGTGGAAGTCTTTCTTTAAGACCTTCTGCATTGAATGAAAACAATTCCATTTCTTTAGCAACAGCACCCGGAAATAGCAATGGAATTGTGGTGAATGCTTATTTCAATGGGAGTATAGACCTCAACACTCAGTCAGTTGAGGTGGTTAGAGCTAACGTTTTGAATCCTTCAAACTGGACAACTGCACCGTCAGGTCCGCCTCAAACATGGCCAAATTGGTCTTTGGCAGGTCCTGTGAAAGTGCTTGCTCATGAGTTGATTTCAGCAACTCAATTGAGGATAGTGTTTAGCAAAGATTTAAGCAGTGCATCGGCAACTAATTTATCAAATTATTCCGGTGTTGCCGGTTTAGTATCAGCAACAGTTAGTGAAAATGGGGCTCTTGCTGACACTGTAATATTGACTTTTTCTTCATTTGCTGACGGTGTTGAAAACACATTGTCAGTTTCCGGCTTGGTTTCTTCAAACGGAATTGGTATGGCAGAAGTTGCTACATTAAAGTTTACTTTTGTAGCTTCATCTAAAGTGTCATTTGCTCAAAACTTTAGAGTTTTAACTGAGGGGGGAAGCGTAGTAGTTACTTTGAATCTTGACAAAAGTGCTTCAGGTAAAGCGAACTTAATCCTGAAAGGCACTCCTTTTAGCACAGCCTCATCATCAGATCATGATTTTATCACTCAAGAAATAGTGTTCAACAATGAAACATCAAAAACTTTAACGATCAATGCAACCGATGATTCAGCCTTAGAAAATGACGAATATTTTGTGATTGAATTAGTGGCAGTAGAAAATCTTGAAGTTTCAGGCTTCAAGTATGCTACCATACACATAAAAGACAATGACAGAAAAGCACCCGTTGCCTCAAAAGAAATCGAGTTGGAGCATGTGTTAAGTTTTGATCCCAACCCAACGGGTAGCACCACAGAAGCGATTGCTTATGACCCAACCACCAAGTTGCTCTATGCAACAAGTGCAGTTCAAAACAGATTTGATGTGATTGACTTTTCTGATCCATCTGACCCAACAACTGTGAAATCAGTGAACATGAGTGTTTATGGAAATGGAATCACAGGAGTTGCTGTTAAAAATGGTCTTGTAGCAGTGGGTGCACCTGCAAATCCTGAGACATTGCCTGGCAAAGTGGTTTTTTTCACTTCAACAGGTGACTATATCAAGGATGTTTCAGTAGGTGTTTTGCCTGATATGGTTACTTTCACTCCTGATGGAAAAAAAGTGTTAACAGCTGACGAAGGTCAACCGGATAGATACACTACTGGAGGAATTGATCCGGAAGGTTCTGTTTCAGTGATTGATGTTTCAGGAGGTTCGGCAAGCATTGATCAATCTAAAGTAAAAATCATTTCCCTTCAACCACTCAATGTAAACGAATCACATTACCTTGCACAAGGTGTGAGAAAAACCTTTAAAAACAGCACATTAGCTCAAGACTTAGAGCCTGAGTATATCACTTTCTCAAAAGATTCAAAAAAGGCCTGGGTAATCTGCCAAGAAAACAATGCTTTTATTGAGCTGGATCTTGAAAAAGATACCTTAGCAGGAATTTGGGCATTAGGTACAAAAGACTACAGTCAATTAGGAAACGGAGCTGACATGGCAACAGCCGCTTCAACTCAGCAAAATGTATTAATCGCTAATTGGCCGGTGAAAGGTTATTATCAGCCTGATGCTATCAAGACATATACAGTAAATGGCAAAACCTATATTGTCACTGCAAATGAAGGAGATGAAAAAGAGTATGATGGTTTGAACGAAAGAACAACTGTGAACAATAATGCGGTGATCTTAGACCCTGTCAAGTTCCCCCACGCACAGGTGTTGAAACAAAACTATAACATAGGAGGGTTTAGAATTTCAAACATTAGGGAATATGCTGATCCTGACAATGACGGTGATTATGATGAGTTGCTTTCAGTAGGTTCACGCTCATTCTCAATTTTTGATGCTGAAACAAAATCATTGGTTTATGACTCGGGTGATGAATTTGATTATATCACCTCACAAGACCCTACTTTTGGTGTGTTGTACAACGCCAGTCATGATAATAACACTTTCAAAGCAAGAAGCATCACCAAAGGTTGTGAACCTGAAGCTTTGGACATTGCAGAAATTGATGGAAAACAATTTGCATTTATAGGTTTTGAGAGATTTGGTGGTGTAGCGGTGTATAATATCACTGACCCTGAAAACCCTGTGTTTGTTGATTACAAAAACACCAGAACTCTTCCACCGACTTTGGGTGGAGATTTAGGTCCTGAATATTTGTTGTATATTGATCGCAAAGACAGTCCTGACGGAAAATATTATGTGTTGGTATCTAATGAAATCAGCGGAACTATCACAGTGTTCAGATTGAAAGGTAGTATTTTATCTGAAAGCGACAACACAAAAAGCACCAAAAAAGATTTCTATCTCTATCCGAACCCTGCCAAAAACTTGGTTCGTTTGAGTGAAGAAAGAAATGTTGAAGTGATGGATATGTCAGGAGTGCTGAAATTCAAAGGATTGACTAACGAAATCAATTTGGATCAGTTTACCAAAGGAGTTTATATCTTAAAAACTAATTTAGGAGAAATTCGTAAGTTGGTTGTGGAATAAACCTAGTATGCGAATATCATTGTGAAAGAGCCACCCAAAAGGGTGGCTCTTTTTTTTGGCTTCCTTTGAATAATACCTGAGAAAAAGATTATTATTTAGAACATGACTAAATAAATGAAATATCCTCTAATGTCTTCTTCTCTTTAGGGTTAGGGATTCTTGTTTCTGATCAATTTTTTGGATTGGATTTTTGGATTAACTCCGTTTTTATTCCTTTTCGGGCATAGTTTTCCCTAGCAAGTTTTTAAACCCTCTTTGTTTTGCTAACCTATTGCTATACGGCTCTCGGTGTCTGTTCCTTTTGCACAAGTTGGGAATGAGAACTTCCCATAATCTCTCTACACATTCCCAAAGCAACTTCACATCGGTTGTTATCTCACATAGCTCTCAAAACAGGTTGCATCCATCATCGTTAGATGCAGATTCTCCATGTCTTCTTTTTTCCAATTGTCAATCATAGCCCATTGAATTTCCTCTAAATTCAGATGCTTAGCCAATTAGCTAGGCACGTTGCTCACAAAAGCATTGTCTCTAATACGCTGATTATCTGCTAGTAAAACACCTTAGAAATTTTCATCGCCCAATCTGTTTGGA
>JBDNDT010000351.1:0-3472 GCA_046718985.1 Cytophagales bacterium | reverse complement strand
CGAAGATGGAAATATTCAATCCATTCTAGAATGGCATAAAATTCCTTATACAGGTTGCGGTGTTTTGCCCTCTTCAATTGGGGTTAACAAAACTGCACAAAAAAAATTGATGGAGGCTGCCGGTTTTCCGACAGCGAAATCTTTGGTCTTGTCAAAAACTGATTTGTTGAAAAATCCAACACAAAAGTTTGCAGAATTAAAAGAATATCTTGGTTTTCCTTTCGTGGTTAAATCTCCCAACCAAGGTTCATCTTTGGGAGTGACCATTTTGAATGAAGACAGTGCAGATTCGTTTGAAAAAGCAGTTTTGAAAAGTTTATTCATTGAAAAACTCCATTCAAGTGATTGGAAAACAATGGATAAAGGTCAAAAAGAAGCTTTTGCAGGAAACTTAGGGGATATTAGAACCGGCATAGGCTTTCCTGTTTTGGTGGAACAGAGACTTTGTTACCATCCTGTTCAATTGATAGAAATGTTGGATGCAACATTTGAACTGAAAAATGAATTGATTATTCAAGCGATATTAGGCGAGTCTGAAGTATTGTTTGAAGAATTTGTGGAAGGAAGGGAATTTTCATGCATAGTGCTTGAAAATTTAGATGGCGAACCTGTATCACTTCCGCCAACAGAAATCATCAAAAGCCAAAAACTTTTTGATTATCGTTCAAAATACCTTCCGGGATTGAGTCGCAAAATCACTCCTATAAATGCAAATGAACAAGATTTAATCAAAATAAGTGAAGAGGCTGAAAGGTTGTTCAATTTGTTGCAATGCCAAGTATATGCTCGAATTGACGGATTTTTGACCTCAAAAGGAGAAGTATTTTTGAATGATCCCAACACCACCTCGGGAATGATGCCTTCGTCATTCTTTTTTCATCAAGCTGCTGAAATTGGTCTGAACCCTAGTGAGTTTCTTACTTACATAGTTTATGTTTCACTGATTGAAAGAAAGAAATTAGGGAAATTGCAATTTGAATCAGAAGCAAATCTGAATCGTCTGGAATTATTGTTGAACCAAAAAGAAACCGGAAGCAATCAGAAGGAAAAGGTAGCTGTTATTTTGGGTGGATATTCCTCAGAAAGACACATATCGGTTGAAAGTGGAAGGAATATTTATGAGAAATTATCCTCATCAGCTAAATATCAACCTATTCCTATTTTCTTAACCGGTGACAGCCAATCTTTTCAGTTGTATGAAATTCCTGTGAATGTGTTGTTGAAAGACAATGCTGATGACATAGCAATCAAAGTGAAATCAACAGAAAAGAGACATTCATTCTTGCAACAAATTTCCGATAAATGCACCGCAATCACGCAAAAATTCTCTGTTCAAAAATCATTTGAATCTAAAGAATGGTCATTTGAGAAATTAGCATCAGAAACAAAATTGGCTTTCATCGCTCTTCACGGAAGACCGGGTGAAGACGGTGCATTGCAAAAAGAATTGGAAAAATGGGGAATCCACTACAATGGATCAGGCCCGGAAAGTTCAAGCCAAACCATAGACAAATATCTGACCAATGAAATGTTGATGAAACACGAAGTGTTGGTTGCTAAGCATTTTTTAGTTGAAAAATCTGATTATCTAACCGATGTTGTCAAGTTACTAAATCTGATTGAACAACAATTTTCTTACCCTCTCATTGCGAAACCATCTGATGACGGTTGCAGCTCAGCTGTGAAAAAAATCAGAAACAGAAGCCAATTGGAGGCTTTTTGCAATACAATTTTCAGGGATAATGAAGAATTTGGGACTCATGAGGCTGAAATCTTGTCATTGAAATCAGGTGAAGAGTTTCCTAACAAAGATAGATTTGTGGTTGAAGAACTGATTTCAAGAAATGGGGCTAAGCATTTTCTTGAAATCACAGGAGGAATGTTGACCAAAAGAATGCCTGATGGATCCATAGAATTTGAAGTTTTTGAGCCTTCCGAGACATTGGCATCTGGAGAGGTTTTGAGTTTAGAAGAAAAATTTTTAGCCGGTGAGGGTCAAAACATCACTCCGGCACGCTTTTCAAAGATTCCTGAAGAGCAAAAACGAATTTCAGACTTGGTGAAGAGCGAATTGAAGAAAACAGCAATGGCAATGAATGTGGAAGGATATTGTAGAATAGATGCTTTTGTGAGGATTTTTGATGATGGAAAAGTAGAGACGGTAGTCATTGAAATCAACTCTCTTCCCGGAATGACACCTGCTACTTGCATTTATCATCAATGTGCATTAAATGGCTACAAGCCTTATGATTTCATTGATGCAATTCTGGAATTTGGCAAAACCAAAGCAGTAACTGCTTGATATTGAGTTTTTGTGTTTTGAGTAAGGTATTTGAACAAAGGCTGATAATTGAACATCAGCCTTTATTTTATTATTTTTTTGAATTGATGTCAGATTCCACAATATCTAACTTTTGATTGGTGAATGAGGCTTCGTTTCTCGCATCATCAACCAAATCAATGATTTTATATTGCTGATAGATGGCATAAACCAACAAAACGAGCAATAATAATTGTAAGGCATTTGCTTTTAACCATTCCATAGTTTTCTTTTCAATTTTTATAAGTAACAAAATCTTTTCTGTTTGCTAAGACTTTCACCGCTAAGTAAACAGCCTCTCTCAATGGATTTACACTGGCTTTGTTTTTTCCTGCCAAGCTGTAAGCTGTTCCATGGTCGGGCGAAGTTCTAACTACGGACAAACCTGCAGAAAAGTTTACACCGTTTTCGAATTCAATGGTTTTAAATGGCACTAGTCCTTGGTCGTGATACATGGCAAGAACAGCATCATAAGACTTTTGCATGTTTGCGCCGAAAAAACCATCCGCAGGAAAAGGTCCAAATACATAATTTCCTTTTTCTTTGAATTGTTCAATGGCAGGAATAATCACCTCTTGTTCTTCATTGCCGAGCAAACCTTCTTCACCTGCATGTGGGTTCAAGCCTAAAACTGCAATTCTGGGTTTGGTGAGATTGAAGTCTCTTTTTAATGAATTGTTCATGGTCATCAATTTTTCAAAAATGAGTTCTTTGCTGAGCAATCCACTCACTTTTGCCAAAGGAACATGTCCGGTTGCAACAGCAATTCTCAGTTGGTCGGCAATCATGAACATCAAAGCATCTTTTCCGTTGCCAAAATGATGAGCAAAAAACTCAGTGTGTCCCGGGAAGTTGAACTCATCAGATTGCATATTTTTTTTGTTGATAGGGCAGGTGACCACCGCATCAATCCAACCTTTTTTCAAATCTTCTGTAGCCATTTTTAGCGAAAGCCATGAAGCCTTTCCTGACTCTTCAGTAGGCACACCCGGTTGAATGGCGAAATCATCTTCCCAACAGTTGATGAGGTTTACTCTTTTGGGGTTTTGACTGTCAGCCGATTTGATATAAAAAAACAGGTTCTGAGTTGCTTCTTCAATGTTGAGAAGTTTTCGATATTTGTTAAAGATTTTCGAAGAACCATAAACAATC
>JBDNDT010000350.1:0-3472 GCA_046718985.1 Cytophagales bacterium | reverse complement strand
CAATTTGCACTATTTCTTGTTTGAGTTCCATTTTCTGTCCGATTATTTATCAGTCTAACGTTGTTTTTTCTTGCTTGGTTCGTTTTGGTGTTTTCTTCCTATGCTTGCCTGCAACGTTTTGCGGCTTTGCGTTCGGGCGGGTTTCGGAGCACAAAACTGTCAACCAGCACAACACTTGAATAGAAGCACAATGCTCCAAGTTTGCACGTCACCCCGCCTGACGCAAAACCGATGTTGTGGGTAGTGGTTGTTATTTCCTATCGTCATTTACTTTCTTTGATAATAAAATTCTACCATTGTCTTTAAATCCTTTCTCTGTGTAAAGTTTTACCCCACCGTCATTGTGTCGCTCAACTTCAAGGTGTATTACTTTAACTTCAAGTTTAGGTGCTTCTTTTGAAATAAAGTCCATAACAAGCCCACCGATACCTTTTCTTCTATATTCTGTCTTTAAATATAGTTCGTCAATAAAGGCATCTCGTCCACCGTGTTCAAAGCTGTAACCAAAAGTAAGAACAAAATATCCGATTATCAAATTGTCATTTTGAATTATCCAAATTCTTCCTAGATTAGTGTCAGACAGAAAGTCTAGAATGTTTTTATTGGTCTTTAACTTATCAAATGGGTAATTATCTATGGCATTAAAATGTTCCATCATTGTTAACACTTCAGGAACATCTTTTTCTGTCGCTATTTTAAATTCTATTTCCATTTAATTCTCGTATCGTCTGTGTCAGTCACCATTACCCACAACGTTTTGGCGCTTGGCGCAGTGGCGGATTTCGGAACACAAAACTGTCAATACACCACAAAAGTTGATGCGAGGTAGAATGTTCAATTAACCACGTCACCCGCCATTGCGCCAAACGCCTGTTAGCGGTTCGGGCTTCTTTTCTTTGCTCAAAAATTGTCATTCACAAGTGTCTTAATTGTCTGTGCGTGTTTTGAATACCAACTATTCCAAACATTCTCTGCCCACTCTCTTACTTTTTTCTCGTGCTCTTCTTGATTGGTAGCAGTCAATACATCAGCAACGGTAATATGCCCAATGGGTGATGGTGGCTCTAACCATTCAAATTTCGGCTCTTTTGATAAGATTTCGCCCATTTTTTTTGTAGCTGTCTTACCGTCATATCCCTTTACTAAAATCAAATAGAGGCTGATTAAGTGAACATTTACTGATTGAATTGCCTGTCTGTTGGGTTCACCCGGATGTTGAATTGCGTAGGTATCTACCGTTAGTCTGTGTGTTAATTGCGGGTAGTTGTACTCTCCGTATTCTTTTGCCAAAACTTCGCCATACAAGTTCCAACAACCCTGCGATGCTCCTATGTATTGATGTGGTTTTCCCGCTAAGTCTTCTACCATAGCTCCACAACCAATACATTTAATTTTTCTTTGAGTTATTGATTTCATAATCAATTAATCCTTTTTCTCATTACATAATGGTCTAATCCTTCGCCAAAGCCGTTTTTGATGATTTCCGAAGTTTCAAATCCAAATTTATGAAGTGTTTTTTCCAAAAGTTGCGATGTATTTACAACTACATCATAATCCAACTGATAACTCTTAATTTTTTCTATGATAGTATCAAAAAAAAGTTGCGATAGCCTGAGAAAGTTAGACAATCCAAGTCCGTATCTTTTAAACATAACCCAAGCAATTCCAAAGCATTTTTTATTGTGATTAACATAAACCCCGCCACACCCAAGAATAGTATCATTGCATTTGATTATCAAAAAATTCTCGTCTGCAAGGTGGTCTAAGTATTGCTCAAATTCTGAATATTCTTCCATACTAAAGTATTTTAGGCAATTGGATTTGAAAATATCCAATACTTCTTGTTTATGAATTGGCGAATATGACACTATTTGATAAGTCATCAAATTTTATGAATTTATTTTTTAATCTTTGTATAACACTTTTTCATAAATGTAACTATCTCTTTCTTTTCCAAACTTGTCTTTGAGATAGTTTTTCAATGTAGCTACTTTTGAAAAACATCTTTTGATAGCGACTCTTTCACTTGCTTTATTTTCAATCATTATTTCAAGACGTAGTATTTTTAAATTTAAGTCGTTTTTACATATCATTTCCATTGTTCTAAGTGCTTCGGAGGCTATTCCCATACCCCAAAAGTTCGGGTCTATAAAGTAACCGACTATACCGATTTCTTGGCGTTCTGCTTGCCTTCTTACACCAATGCTGCCTGCAATTTCATTGTTGTATAATATGGTATAATGAAACTCTAAGTTTTTCTTTTCTCTATCGTAATTTGATTGTATCCATTCTTTCTCTGATTCTATTGATTCTGGTAAAATGGTGAAATGTTCAATACTTGGGTTGGTAAGTATCCTGTAATAATGTTCTGCGTCAGATAGATATTGCTTGCTAAGCATTGTTTGGTTAATAGCATTCATTGTCCTAGATTTGTTCGTTCATAAATTACTCCATCGTGTCCGTCAAAGTCAAAAGTTTCTTTGAATGTCATTCCTATTTTTTCAAGTACTTTGATTGAAGCAATATTTTCCTTCATTGCTCTTCCAACAATTCTTGCAATACCCAATTCATTAAATCCATAGTCAAGACATCTTTTTGCTGTCTCTGTTGCAAAGCCTTGCCTCCAATATTCTCTGAAAAATCTAAAACCAATGTCGTATTCATCTTTTTCAGGATTGTATTTAAGTCCGCACCAACCAATGAATTTTGAAGTTATCTTTTCAATTACTGCTAATCGTCCAACTCCATATTTTTTATTCTGCTCATAGTTAATTAAAAAATTCTTTGCAGCTTGTATGTTTTCAAAAGGCTGGTCTCCGGTATATTTCAATACTTCTTTGTCAAGATTTAGAGTGTAAAAATCTTCAGCATCATCTACCGTAAGATGTCGCAATAGGGTTCTTTCAGTTTCTATGTAATCTTGTCTTCTCATTTTGTAATCGTGTCGTCTTTTAGCCTGACCGCTAACTCGTAAATATGCGAAAGTTTTGTCGTAGTTTTTGAATTGCTTGTCGCAGTTCTTGGATTGTTCTGCCCGTTGGTGCCTTGAATTGGCTAAAATTCGCCAAATCTTCGTTTTTTTGTTCCCAAGCTTAGGAAACAAGTTCTCCGTCAAGCTTGGTGAAAACTTTTGCCGCCAAGCCTTAAAGTCAACTCGATTATGCCTTATTGTCGAGTTGATTTAGCCTTAAAGTCGACTCGATTATGCCTTATCGTCAACTTGGCTTTAAGGCACAATTTTTTCGTGAGAAAAGCAATGAGAGAGAACAGGGTTTGAACGCTGGGGAACGGTGAAGGTTCAGCAGCGTTCCAGCCGAATTGCGGGAAGTTTAAGAAAGGAATTGCGCATTTGCAAGTCGACGCGTCAGGATTCGCGCTTGATATTTAGGAGCAACATCCTAAAACGGAGTCGCGACGATTAGCCCGATGCCGCGCCGCGCACTTTAAGCAACTCGGCAAGATGAATAAACTC
>JBDNDT010000035.1:0-11426 GCA_046718985.1 Cytophagales bacterium | reverse complement strand
TCACATTTGCGACCCCTGTGTTGATTGTTCCTCTTTTCTTCTCTTGAAACACTCTGGCTATGTCGTTTAAATACAATTGAGGAAAAGAGGCTGAAACTGTTTGTTCAACACATCCATGCGGATAAACCACCAAGTCTTCAAAATTTTTACCTAATTGAATTGCCGGATTTGAACTTAATACCAAATTAACCGATTGTTCATTTCTTAAGGGTTTGAAATTGAATTTTTGATTTTTGCTTAACATTCCCTGTTTGTGAGACTTCGCATAAACTTGATGATTTGAAACAAAAAGTGAATTTTTACATGTTAAATTCTCATTTCTAAAATTAATTACAGCTTGAATTGTCCCTTCCCCAATTTTTCCTTTCTGAGAAGTGAACATAAAATCATACATCACTTCTTGTTGAACCGGCACTTTAAGATTATTTGAATTGCTCTTTAACAACACAAAGTGTTCTCCTAACTTCAAATTCACACTCACATTGGCTTCTGAATTTGTGGTGTTGGTGAGTGATAAAGAGGCTTTCACTGTGTCACCCGCATTGATGAACCTAGGCAAAACCATTTGAGCAATGATGGGGTCTGCCACTTTCATATTCTGCACTACTGTTCCGAATTTATTATCTTGATATGCTACCGCCACAATTCTTAAATCACCCGAAAAACTCGGAACATCAATTTCAAACTCAACCTCACCTTTGTTGTTTGGCTTCATGATTCCACTCCAAAATGAAACCAAACCAGCCCTAGAATTGCCCAATGGATTTGACCTTTTAGACATTCCGGACCCATCTGCTCCAAAAACATTTTGCTTTAAGAATATTTCGGGAAAGAGTTTCAAATATGTGTCATAAGAACTCACATTCAGCCTTTGTTTTTGAAAAAAGTGTTTATACACATCAGGATTGGGTTGATTTCTGATCAATAAAATACCTTCATCAACCACAGCAACGGTCACTTCAGCTTTTTTCTTCAAATCTTGACCTGTAATAAGGATTTTTTGCTTTGTTGAAGAACGAATAGACTCAGGAGCAGAAATTTTTAAGTCAAGTTTTTTATTGGGGTCTTCAACCATCAGATTGGTGTATCCATGAGCAACTGTGAGCGGTGTTTGAGCATTTTCTCCCATAGGTCTGAAAAGCGTTGCAGACACATATACATTGGGTAAATGATTATCGTTTAGTAAGATATCTAAAGTTGCAGTTTTCTTATCAGTGTTCAACCAAAACTCATGAATCAACTCATCTCTTTCTAAAGTCACTAAAATTTTTCCAGAAAAGGGTGTTTTAAAAATCAACTTTGCTGTTTCTCCTTTTTGATAAGATTTTTTATCACTTTCGATGATAATATGTCCTTCTTTGTCCACTTCAAACGCAGTATTTTGGGTATAACCCCAACCATAAGCATAAAATTGGTGTTTCACATAACTGCTTGCACCCGGCAAAAAAGCCCTAATCTCATAATCACCGGATTCACTTGGGGTGAAATTGAATTGAAAAGGACTAACACTCGTGTTGATTTGTTGTTCTTTCATCACCACTTCTTGACGCTTAGACACATAGCGATAGCCTCCATAATAGTCTTTTTCCAACAAAGTGTGCCAATCTTTTTTAACAACTTGAACCCTTACAGCCCCGGGTTTAAAATTACCCTTTGAATCTATGGTAATAATCGGGAAAGAAACTAAACTGCGAACATCTACATAATTTGCAACAGGTTGGATGCCTACGAAGTAATCTTGTGTGATGATATCTATTGATTTCGTTCTGTTTACAGGTCTTCCAGATTCATCAAATACTGTCACAAAAAAATTAGCTTTGATAATACCATTGTTTTTCCATTTAATTTCAGGCTTAAACTCATCAGCCCATTTTCCCTCATTATCGGTTTTTCCTGTTTTCAGTTGATTATTGATATAACTATATGATAAGCCTTCTATGTTGAACATGAAATTTTTATAAGTTTCAGAACTGATGTTAGCGTTTCTGAATGAAACATCAATTTCATAATTCCGATTAGCAGCCGGAGCACCATACAGCATTTGTGCCACCCCAAAAACAGATGATTTTTCATTGAGGTTGATTTCAGACTTTGCTGTTTTGATTTCATTTTTGATTCTATCAGGCATGAAATTCTCTACTCCGATTGTTTTGGAATCTAGCATCACCTGATTTGCTGAAATCAACTCCACTACATACGTGCCTGTAATTGCATTTTCACTTAATTTGAAATCTAATGAAAAACTTCCGGATTCTGAAAGCAATCCTTTGGCTTGATGAATTGTTCTTCCGTTTGGTGAAATGATTTTCAAGCTTGCCGGTTGGTCTGAAACAGGCAAATAATTTTTATCCCTCACCAGTGCGTTGACATGAATGGTTTCGCCCGGTCTGTAAAGATCACGTTCTGCATATACAAAGCCTTGAAAACCTGACTCTGAAACACCTACTCCTCCGACCTCATATCTTGAAAGATCTACCTCAGTTTGTTGGAAGTGTAGATAATTGAAATCATTGTCTAAACTTGCCGTGATCATGGTCACCAACTTGGCAATCGGTTGATTTTTAGGAAGCGTGAATGTCGCTTTTCCTTCACCATCAGTTTTAGCATTTAAACCTTTTTGATTGTTTTTTGAGGTGAGAGAAATTTCAACATTCTTCAATGCTTGTCCTGTCAATATCGAATTTGCATAAACATGTAGTTTTCCGGCACTTGCTTTTGCAATGAGACCAATATCAGAAAGTGCGACAATTCTGACATCATTCAGATAAAGCTGATCATCAGAATTCAACAACACCACATAAAAACCTTTGTTTGAATTTGTGATGCTTTCATCATCTAATGTCAAGACCACATCTTTACCTTTTTTGGGTAAAGATGTAACATTCAATTTTTTCTCAAATAACAAGTCTCCGAACTCATCAAAATCACCATAAAAAGAATAAGGATATCGTCGGATTTCTTCATAATCATAACCGTCATAATAATCGTCGTAATTTCTGTAAGAATTGATTTGACCTGATGCTCTTAAAAAATGTTGAATATTGTTTTCATAAATTTTATAGACCTTTAATTTCAGTTGCTCAACACCTATAATTCTTGCCAATAATGATTTTGAACCTGCTGATGAAAGATAAAGTGATTTGTCAGCCAGAAAAGAAACCATGGGTTTTGGCTCACCAAACATCACTTGGGTGCTGAAATCAGATTTCAAACGCCCACCGAAAAGACCTTTAAAGTCCTTATTAATCACTAAATTATAAGCAACATTATTTGAGAAATCACCTTTTAACAATACTCCATTTTCTTTCCATTCGGCTACAAAAGAAACAAATGGCTCCAACTTGAATAAACTGCTTAAATTTTGATTCTTTGAAGGTGATTGATTGGTATTGATGAAAATTCTGGTTTCTAATTCATTTTCAGACGAAACAGAAACAACCATAAATTGATATTTATTCGGAATAGTTACAGTGCTGGTTAATTCTTTTTCAATCGGGCTTCCACAAGGCACACATTGAAAACCTTTTTTCAATGTAACTTCTAACTCCTTGTCTTCAAAACCATTAGCATTGATTAAATTAAAATTAATTAGATCAAGATTTTTGGACGTCGAAAACTTCAATTCTTTACCTTCTGATTTAAACCCAAGGAATTTTGTCAATAAAGCCAAGTCCACCTCATAATTAAATTCTACACTACCTGACAAAACAGGACTGTTTTCATCACCGGCCCAGTACAAATTGAGGTTTAAAATCTCTAAGCTTTTTGTGCTGAACACAAACTCAATTTCACTTACCTTTCGATAATCTGACGATTGGGATTTGAATTTCCCTTTATATTTTGTAGCTGCATCAAAGCCGGATTTAGGTGAAAAAATCAATGTTTTGGCATCATCCCATTTAATTTCACCCTCAACCTGAGGGTCTAAACTCAAAAAATCATTTTCTTTCCAAACACCTACCCATTCATTGCTGACAATAGTTTCTTCAAATTCAAAGACCAAATTGGTTTTCAGGTCAATCTCATCACCAAATGATTTCTTAAAAGCGATTTCATTTTTGTTGCATGAAACTAAAACAAAAATCACAGAAAAAAATATAAAAAAACAAATCTTATTGAGAAACATTGATTTTGAGGGTTTAAACTTACTCGCAATTTAAAAAAAATCTCAAAAACAGTTTTTTATTCTGAACATTTTTTTTGAATATTCGTACCACACTTTAATAATTGCTCTTGACTGTTTATGCCTAAAAGTCGTTTTTTATCAACATATATTGGTGTACAATTTTTTATCGTGCTGATATTGGTTGTTTCTTATCTGAATGTTCAAAAAAAGGATATGTATTACTTACACCATCCTGATATCATCAAATTATGTGAAGACCAACTAGTGATGGCTGATGACATTGCTGAAAGCATTCTCAATGTGTTGGTATATACCGGTAGCAGAAAAGACAATGAGGTTTCTGAAGTGATTCATAAAATGAGCATCTGGAAAGAAAGGCAAAAAGATCTTGCTGAAGCTATAAAAGAATCAGAAGTTGATGATGAACATAAAAAATTAATCACTGAAGCATTTAGAAACTCAAACACATTCATTAACAACATGAATGTTTCATTTCAAATAGTGATTCAAAAATCTGATGTATCAGGACTTTCAAAGCATTTTCATGACCTGATTCTAAAAAATGAGAACAACTATGTATTAAATGTCAAAAAAGTGATTGATATCTACCGACAGATTGATGAATCAATGGTTTCCAGCTCAAAAACAAAAGAAAGATTGGTTTTTGCTTTTGCTATCATGTTGGTGTTAATCAATCTTGTTATCCTGCTTTCCCCAATTAGAAAAAATATTGTAGGAAGCTGAAAATCAGACAAATAAATTGCAAATAAACCTTCTAAGTTTAGGTTGTCAAACTTTTAAAAACTCAAGCTGTTCTACTTTCAAGATTTCTGATGGAATCTACTTAATTTTTAAAAAAAATATTCCATTTATTAGGTGAAAAAGCTTGTGATAAAAAACCTTTAGATGACTGGAATTCCAACATACAAAATTAAATTAGGCAGAATTCCTCAAAATTAAACTGTGGATTTTAATATTTTTTCAAAAAAGAGAAACAAAAATAACCACTTGATTTTCAAAAACATAACACTATTTAACCTATTTACATACCTACTTCTTTAAAATAAATTTCAAAAAAATCTATATTTTGGATTGGTTTTTGAATTCAATATGCTAAATAGTATTTAACTCTTTAACTAAACTGATTTTGAGATGAAAAAGAATTTACTCTGTTTTTCGTTGACATGTATTTTTATGTTGACCAATTTGGGTGCACAAGCTCAATCAAAGAAGAAACCCGGCAAACCGACAAAGCAAACTAGCAATTCACAGCGATTTTCTACAGAAATGAGCTTGCCACAGATTTTGGAAAAAGCTGAACCGGTTGTTGAAAACAAACTCAATGGTCAAATCAACTGGACTGAGCAATATGTTGAAGCTAAAGGCGAATCAGTGATTGACAATGAAAGGTTTAAGAACCCGGCTCAAGCAAGAGCAATGGCAACACGCGGTGCAGTGGTGGTTGCACAGAGAAATCTGTTGGAAATCATCAATGGGGTTCACATTGTGGGGGAAACAACTGTAGAAGACATGATTGCTACCAGTGACAAAATCCAAAGCCGAGTGGATGGAGTAATCAAAGGTGCAATTCAAGTGGGTGATGCTGTTGTTAAAGATGGTTTAGTGACTGTCACTATGAGAGTTCCTCTATATCAAAAAAACGGTTTAGCACCTGCTGTTTATGAAGAAGTTGAAAAAGTAGTAGAAAAAGAATATAAAGTGGAAGAAACCCCTGTTGTAGTTCAAGAACCCGTAACGGCAAAAGACACCGCAGAATTTAAACAATTCGCATTCAGAATCAATGGTAAAAAAGTTGAGCCCTCTATGTTCCCTATCGTGAGTGATGAGAAAGGAAATGTGTTGCTGGATTATTCAAAACTTTATGACCCGAAAAAAGGAGACTTCCCAAAATATCTTCAACTTTCAAAAGATATTTTAGAAACCACCGGATTCAAAAAAGGTGTACAAGTAATTGATTTGATTCAAGGACAAGACGGAAAACTGGTGGTGAGTGAAGAAGTGAAAAAGAAAATCAACTGGAGCAAAGTAGGTAATGTTCTTTCAAAAATCGGAAAAGTCGCTTTGATGTTACTTTAATTTTTAAAAATTTCTAAGTCATGAAAAAAATCATTTTATCCTGTCTTGTCATCATGTTTCAAGTGGTGTTTTCACAAGAAACAAGAACAGTTGACGCCAAAGGTTTGGGCGTTGGAAGAGAAGACGCCCTCCAAGATGCTTTAAGAAATGCCGTAGGACAAGCAGCAGGTGTGGTGCTGAGTTCAAGCACAACCGTTGAAAACTACATGGTGATTCAAGATGCTATCGCCACCAACACAAAAGGCTATATCAACCGCTATGATGTGTTGAATGAGAAAAAAATTCAAGATGGTTATGAAATCAATGTCAGGGCGGTGGTGAGCACAACACCCATCAAAGCTGACTTCAATTTACTTTCCAGAAGTGTTGGCGGAATCAGGTTCATGGTGGCTTACGATACAAGAAACGTGAAACCATCAGAAAAAGCTGATTATGACTTTGTGGTGGACCAAATCAACAACTTTTTTGCAAGCAAAAAATATAGATACATTGACCGCTCTCGCTTTTTGGCATTGCAACAAGAAGCCATCAGAATGATGGAAGAACAAGACACCTCAGGGGTGAGCTATTCTCAACAACTCGGTTTGCTGGCCGATGCGCAATTCATTGTTCAAATCAAAAATATCAGAAGAGAAACAGTGGCTGAATCATTCAACACCAGAAACAGAACCCGAGTGGTGATTGATGCTCAAGCTTTTGACAATTGCACTGCCGAGGGCTTGGGCAATATCACATTGGAAGGCGACTGGGAAAATTCTTCAGCTCCTAACTTCACCGTGAGAACAGGCATTTCAAGCGCCGTGAAAAAAGATTTCAACGAATTGATTTTGACCTTCACTTCTTACATTGGGAATTGGGTCAACAACGGCACCCCTTTTGAGTTAAGGTTTTACAGCACAGGAACTTTCAGAGACTTGAGAGAACTCAGAAACAAACTAAAAAGCGATCCTTCTTTTGGCGGTGAAATGGAAATTGTTTCAACCACAGATTTCACCAAACTTAATTGTACTTACAAAAAGAAACCTGATGAATTGGCTGATAAAATTTTGGACTATTCAGACCAAATTCCTGCCCTAGCAGCCAGAAAACTAGACGTAAAACTCATCTTTGGCAGACAAATTTCTTTTGCTCCTCAAGGTTCTGAAATCAAAAAACTCAAAAAACCTATTCAGGAAATCCAAAATACCACGAAAAATGATCCACCCAAAGAAACCCAAGAAAAACCCGTTGAAAAAACTCAGACACCAAAAGAAGACCCCATCAATAAATTGTTTGTCGCTGACCCTAATGACAAGACCATCCGCTCTTCTTTCACAGTGTTTGCTGAAAAAGGAGAAAAATTCTGGATGATTCTGAATGGTGAAAAAGTGAATCGTGACCCTTCTGAAAGAGTGATAGCTCAAAACTTGACAGAACCAATATATAGGGTTAAGATCATATTCCAAAACGATAAAATTGCAAGCATTGAAGATCGTTTGACCGCTTATGACCAAAAATTATTGCCCTATAATAACACTTATGCCATCAGAGCCAACAAAAACAGATATGTTATCAGAACCGTCTCTTTCAATCCGGCAGATAAAAGCAGATTGAAAGAATATGACATGATGGCAGATGATGAAAAGCCACAAGAAACTAAGCCGGTTAACAACCCTACCGTGACACCTAAAACGGAAGAAAAACCCAAAGCTTCAGTTCCTGAATGCACCTCCCCCATGAGTGGCGCTGAATTTAATGAAGGCTTAGAATTAATTAAAAACCAGGCTTTTTCAGAAACAAAAATGAAAGTTGCTAAACAGTTTGTCTCCAGCGGATGTGTCAGTTTAGCACAAACCAGACAGTTGATTGCAGAATTCGGCTTTGACGACCAAAAGCTCGAAATAGCTACTTTTGCTTATCAATATTCAAATGAGCGCAAAAGATTTTTTATGTTGAATGATGCTTTCAGTTTTTCAGGCACAAAAGACAAATTCAATAAATTCTTAGAGGCAAATAAATAATTATTAGTTTCACATCAAAACACCCTCACTTGGTTTTGGCAAATCAGGCTGAGGGTGTTTATTTTGCCCACAAATGAAATTAATCTGGCAAAAAAAAGAAGCTGATGTTTCAAAAGTTGAAACATTAAAAGAGCAGTTGAATCTCTCGGTTCTGAGTGCCACCTTGATGGTGAATCGAGGAATTGACAATGAGGAGAAAGCAAAAGACTTTTTTAATTCGAATTGGGAGAAAAAACACCATCCCTTCTTGATGGCTGATTTGGAAAAAGCAGCTGAAAGAATCGTAAGAGCAATCGAAGAAAAAGAAAAAATCTTGGTATATGGCGATTATGACGTGGATGGTACCACTTCTGTTGCTTTGGTATATTCTTTTTTGAAAAACGAATTGAAACATGAGTTCTTGGATTTTTATGTTCCTGACCGATTTTCAGAGGGTTATGGAATTTCAACCCAAAGCATTGAATGGGCTTCTAAAAATGGTATCAAATTAATGATTGCTCTTGATTGTGGTGTGAAAGCTCATCATCCAATCCAATTAGCAAACGATTTAAACATAGAAGTGATTGTCTGTGACCACCACCTTCCCGGTGAACAATTGCCGGATGCCTATGCTGTTTTAGACCCCAAAAGAACCGATTGCCATTATCCTTTCAAAGAGCTTTCAGGATGTGGTGTTGGCTTCAAACTTCTCCATGGTGTTTGCATTAAAAAAGGACTTTCAGAAGATATTTTAAAAGATTATCTCGATTTGGTTTGTATCAGCACATGTGCAGACATAGTGCCCATTATTGGAGAAAACAGAATTTTCGTTACTGAAGGTTTGCCGAAAATTCAACAAAGTAAAAGAACCGGAATTCAAGCTTTGCTGAAAACAGCCGGACTGCACAACAAAGATTTAGATGTCACCAAAGTAGTTTTTGGAATTGCGCCCAGAATCAATGCTGCCGGAAGAATTTTCCATGCTTCAAAAAGTGTAGAATTGCTGATTGAAGAAGACCCTCAAAAAGCCGAGGAACTCTCAAAAGCAGTGAATGAACTTAACACCGATCGAAAAACATTTGATGAAAGCATCACCGAAGAAGCCTTGACACTCATCAAAGAAAACCCAAATTGGGAAAAGACCTTTTCAACCGTGTTGTTCAAACCTGACTGGAACAAAGGGGTGATTGGTATTGTAGCATCTCGTTGCATTGAACAACATTATCGCCCTACCATCATTTTAACCGAATCAAATGGAATAGCCACAGGATCTGCACGCTCTGTTGAAGGCTTTGATTTATATCAAGCCATTGAATCATGCCATGAACACCTCATTCAATTTGGCGGTCATTTTCATGCCGCAGGTTTAACCATGCATCTCGATAAAATCAATGATTTCCGTGAAAGCTTTGAACAATTTAGTAAAAAATTCTGGAATGGAAAACACCCCATACCCACACTCAAATATGATGCTGAAGTTGAACTGAATCAGCTCTCCCAAAACTTTTTCAAACTCTTGAAAAGATTTGCCCCCTTCGGACCCGCCAATGAAGAACCCCTGTTGGTGACTCACCATCTGGAACTGGTAGGAGAAGTTAGCATTTTGAAAGAAAAACACTTGAAATTTAAAATCAAAGAACAACAAAGCGATTTGGTGCTGAATGCGATTGCATTTGGTTTGGTTGATAAAATCGAAACTGTAAAAAAAGGAAATTTCAGCTTATGTTATCACTTGCAAGAAAACAACTTTAACAACCAAACCAGCATTCAATTGATGGTGAAAGATATTGAAAATGGTATTGAATAGGTTTTAATTTAAAAAAATCCTTGGTTTTTGAAATTTCAAAAACCAAGGATAAGTTCATTTGACACTAAAATAAATTCTAAAGCAATTTATTGATTCTCAACAGAATTTATCTCTTTGCCTCTTTATATTGCACAGACTCCAATTCTGCTACCCTTTGCATTAAGATTTCGATGCTTGATTTCAGTTGATTGAGGTCTGTTGAAGATTTTAACTGCTCGATTTCCTGCTGTTGCTTGGCAATCATCTCTTGTTGTTCTTTGATGGCCTCGATGAGATAAGCAACCAAATGGCTGTACTGCACCGATTTGAAGCCTTCACTGTCAGTATCCACCACCTCAGGCACTAGTTTTTCCATTTCTTGGGCAATCACTCCAATTTCAGTGCGACCATTGAGGCTGTCTTTCTTCCACTTATAGCTCACCCCTTGCATCTGTTTCACCAGAGCCAAGGCATTTTCCAACTCCTTCACATCTTTCTTCAACCTTGCATCAGACACTTCAGTTAAGGCATTTGACTTGATTCTGCCTGTTACTTGAAGAGCTAAATTGGTTGGTGTTGAAGAAGCGATATTTACTCTACCATCCGCCACATTAAAATTAATGTTTTGAGTACCTGTAGCATTTACATTCAAGCCTGAGCCAAAGGCATTGATCGTTGTTACTGAATCAATTACTTGGTCTAGATTAATACGATTACCGACAACTTTAATGTCATAACCACTTAACAAATCAGTACCTCCAATTGGATAAGTCGTATCCCTGACCTCACCACTAGAATTCACATATAACATACGCGCACCAACACCACTATAAGCCTCAAATCTAACATTTTTGCCAGTGCCACCCACATGAAGAAGATGGGTTGGGGTAAAACTTGAAATTCCTATACCTAAATTACCAGTATTGCCTCTATTTATAATTAGAGATTGGTTATTCAAAGTCTGCAAATCAGCATAAGAGCCTTCCCACTTCAATACCACACCGGCAGTTGGTCCACTTGCAAGAATGAGTCCTGAAGTTCCTGTATTATTACCAATCGTAAATGATTGTGTAGAACCCGGACCTTTATCTATAGCAATATTTTGTCCTAAAACCATATTTGTACCAATTCCTGTTGTGTTAGGCGAAACTACATGAAGTTTTGCAGAGGGTGCATTTGTACCAATTCCAACAGACCCGTTACCAATACTATCCAATACTATAAATTGACCAATACTATTTTGCAAAACTAAATTTTTGCTAGTTGGCGCAATAATTTTTTGAATAGATGAATCTACTATGGCATCCACATTGATTCTACCTGACAATACTCTAATGTCTTTGCCGGAAAGCAAATTAGTGGTGTTAGCAGGTCTCCAACCTGCACTACCAAAGGTTAGTACCTGACCCGCGGTAGCCCCAAATGGGTGAAGATCGTT
>JBDNDT010000349.1:0-3499 GCA_046718985.1 Cytophagales bacterium | reverse complement strand
ACTTCAAATATTCCTCACCTTTCATTTTGCTTGTAGATGACAATGCGGTAAACAGAAAAGTGGGAGGAGAAATGCTCAGAAAAGCAGGTTGCAAAGTTGAGTTTGCAGAAAATGGTTTTGTAGCGATTGAAAAAGTGAAAGAATTAGACTTTGATTTGGTTTTGATGGATATTCAAATGCCCGAACTTGACGGAGTGGCAACCACAATGGAAATCAGAAAAATTGATAAAAAGTTGCCTCCCATCATTGCCATGACAGCATACTCAATGAAAGAAGACCGTGACAAATTCTTGTCTCTTGGCATGGATGATTATCTTTCAAAACCCATCAGATCTGAAGCTTTGTTAAAGAAAATCAATGAATGGATAAAAGATGAGGGCGATAAATCTTCATTATTTTCAAATCAACAACTTTTGATTGAAGAAGAACAAAATGAAATCAACAATGAAAAACAAATTATCAACCTTGAAGTGGTGGAACAATTGAAAAATCTAGGCGGGAATGAGCTTATGTTCTCCATTTTAACTGAATTCATAACCGAAGCGAAACCCCTTGTGATGGATTGCAAACGATATTTTGACCTAGGAATGACCAAAGAATTGAAGTCAAACTTGCACACAGTGAAAGGCACAGCGGCAACAATCGGTTTGGATGCACTTTCAAAAACAGCAGAAGACATGGAAAGTTTGATAAAAAATAATAACTTTGAGCAGTTAAATGAATGGTTTCCTAAGCTTGAATCTGTTTTCGATAAAACCATAGTTCACATTGACATTCTTATTAAAAAGGCTTGAAATTTTATGAAAAAAGTATTAATCGCTGAAGACAGTTCTGTTATACAAAATCTTACCAAAAAAATTCTTCAATTCCAAAATTATGAAATTGAAGCAGTTAAGAATGGTTTAGATGTTTTGAAATTTTTAGAGACCAAAAGAGCTGATGTCATTCTTTTAGACATCAACATGCCCGTGATGAACGGAATCGAGTGTATCAAACAAATCAGGGCCAACGAAGATGAAACCATTTCAAAAATTCCGGTGATTGCTATTTCAGGAAATGCTGCAAATTACACCTTAGATTACCTTTTGGCTGTCGGTTTCAATGAGTATCTTCCGAAACCCATCAACTTTGACACTCTGGTGGAAACGGTGAAGAAGTATTCTTAAAACAAAATCTTGTTTATGAACATCAAGTTCACTCAAGGATTTTTGAACAAACTAGAGGAAATCTTCTCGCAAAGCGATTATGTGCTCAGATATGAAAAAGGCCATTTCAAAAGTGGCTTTTGCATTTTGAATGATCAAAAAATCGTGGTGGTGAACAAATTCAATCCATTAGAAGGCAAAATCAATGCCCTGATTGAGATTTTAAAGAATCTTGAGCTCGATGTTTCTAAAATGGATGACAAATCAAAATCCTTATATTACGATTTGGTTCAAAACAAACAATTGAATCTTTTAGAGTGAGGCTTTTCAACTAGTTTCTTAAGAGAAACAAAAGTCGAAAATTAAGACTTAAGCTAATCATCTGACTTCTTTAAAAATTGGGCAAATTTATCATCACAAAATTGATTAGTGGGGATGTTTAATCTTTGTGCTCATTGATTATTGAGTTCTTCAAACTCAAAAGCAAAAAGTTTTAAGTCTTGTTTCATAAGGTTGATTAATGCCTCAATTTGGTCAAGCATGTTTGCCCTGATTATCAAATCTTCTGCTGTGTAAACACCTCCTTCACCGAGAAACAATTTGAATAATTTTTCTTTGTTCTTTTTCTTCAAATCAGAAAATTCGCTATGGTTCACCCACTTATCCAAGAACTGATCTTTGTAAGATTTTTCAGTTTTGCTTGGATTGTTATCATTCAAATAAAACCAAACAGATTTTGGAAAAATTCTAGAAGTTTTGGGGGATGTCCAAATTTCATTCAATGCGTTTCTTGGGTGGTTGAACTTCACTTTTTTTTAGTGTTGGTTAGAATTGAAAACCAAAGTGCAGCTTCAATTAGTCCGGCGCTTATTCCAACAAATTCTGTGATGTTATCAGAAAAACCATTTGAATACAAAATTCCTGTTAACACAATCCCAACTGCACCAAATGCAATTGCACTAACCGTTAGTTTAGTTTCAGTATCATCTTCTTTTCTTTTCAAAAATTGTGCAATCTGGTCTGCCCTTTCTTCTTCACAATTCATTTCGCTTGCTATGGCTGAAATTTCTAATGACGAAAGATTTATTTTATGGTTAATTTTTTGAGTCAACTCAATCAATTCAATTCTTTTTTCAAGTGTTTGTTCTTGATGATAACTCTTACTCAAGTTCACATAAGCTTGCAAAAGGTCAATGATTCCAATAGAATTGGCAACAAAAAGAGATTGTTTTGAAAATTTACTGAGAAGAATGCTGTCTAGTTCAAGCGTGTGGAAAGGTTTAGGCAATTCACCTAATGAATATTCACTTAGGAATTGTTGATTGCAATTGTTTTTTTCGTGCTGTGAAGTCAATTTAGAACCGAAACAACCACACAAAAGGATTGTCAACAACAGGAGAACATATTTTAATATTGTTTTCATTCTCAAATTCAACAGCACAAAATTGAATAAGTTTATAGATTGCGAAAGTAACCGATAATCATGTAATTCTTGGGAAGTAAATAAATTTTCCTGAATTTTTAAGAAGCTCTTTTCAAGCAAAACTGAGAATAATCATCTCAAAGCATTTTAAAATTTGCTTATTTCGCACCAAAGTCCATTCGATGTTTAAAAGGGTTTCTTTTTGGTTAAAAAGACAGTTTGTGAAAATGAAACAATGGCCCAAACCATTGAAAATTTCCTTAGGTGTGCTTTTTGTCTTGATAGGAATCTTGAATATCCCCAACCCATTAGTGAATGGAATTTTACTTATTTTGTTGGGTGCAAGACTTCTTTTTTCGAGTTTTAAGTCTTCAAAAGAACGAAAATTTCTTAGAAAATGAATTTTAAGTCTTGGTTTTTGTTTTAAAAGAATGAAGAAAAATATAATACTATACTCAACTTTTGTCTCCATAGGTCTTTTTGGAGGCTATTTATATTATCAACTTGTGGGCTGTTCATCAGGAACCTGCGCCATCACCTCAAGCCCAATCTCCAGCACATTATATGGAGGTTTGCTCGGTTATATGTTAGCAGGTGTTTTTATGAAGCAAAAGAAAGAATCATGAAAATTTTCGGAATTGGTCTCAATTATGTTGACCATGTTTATGAATTCGGAAGAAAAGAACTGCCTACCGAACCGGTGGTTTTTAGCAAACCTGAAACGGCTTTGCTGAAAAACAATAGTCCTTTTTATTATCCTTCTTTCTCAAACAACATCCATTTTGAAGTGGAATTGGTCTTGAGAATTGGGAAAGAAGGGAAAAGCATCGCCGAAAAATTTGCTGAAACTTATATAGATAGCATTGGATTAGGCATAGATTTCACAGCAAGAGACTTGCAAAATGATTTAAAGTCAAAAGGTCTTCCTTGG
>JBDNDT010000348.1:0-3509 GCA_046718985.1 Cytophagales bacterium | reverse complement strand
AAATAAGATTTGAAGCTTCATAAGTTTTTGCTGAAAGAAAACGAAGTTAGCAATAATAACGAGAGCTTACACGCTAAATTTTCAGCATTAGCGCAACAATCACAAAGAAATGAGATTGTGGAATATGATTGTTTTTGAAATGAGCGAACAATCCACAATTAACATGGGCTTAAAATCTAGAACTAAATTGGCAATTTTTGAAAAATGAATTAATCAGAAGGGGTAAGAATTGGAAATCAAAAAAAGTTCCTTAACATCTCTTAAACCATAGGTTTTCATCAGTCTTTATATCTTTTGCAATGGTATAACAAACGAACACAAAAACAAAAGGCCTCTTTCGAGACCTTTCGCTTTTAAATTTAATTTCATAATATTATTATTTGAAGATATTCGCATTTCTGATACCTAAACTTATTTGAAAGAAGAAATTGTTGCAGTTTTTTTTAAAAATTGTGGAGAAATTTTCACAAACTTTTTAATCAAATTTTGTCGCATATTCTTCTGTTTTCAATGATGAGGTATTGCTCATCAATTTTGAAACTGATTTTGTAATAAAAATATCTATAATTTAGTTTACTACTTTTTATGAATAAAAAATGAATAAAGTTTGACAAGGATAATTTCTAAAAAAAAGTAGGCACATAGTGCCTACTCATTAAAAAAGGATAAAATTATTTTTCAATTTTGAATGCTATTTCAAATTCTGCATCCTGAGCAACGGTTCCCCATGAAGGACATCTTTTTCGACAAATGCCTGCAATTTGTTCGCAACAGTGATCACCTATTTTAGTATTGTTTGCTGTGCTTCTCATTTTTACCAAAAATTCCCCAGTTGCACTTTGTTGTATTTGTGTTGTACTACCAACGAGGACACTTTCTTTCAAATCTGAATAATTAACGCTTACAGAAACATTCGGATAAGAATCGTCTTGATCATCTCCATCGTCTCTATCTTTGAAATTTAGAAAATCAATTCTAATGAAAGCTTCATTCACTCTGGCTGGGTCAATAGTAAATACATCATTGTTTTCGTTTGAAACTTGAACGTTGCTTTGTCCTGTTAGATATACAACATTATTTCTATCTTTTGCGAAGGCCGTGAATGTTCTGGTAGTCAACCCGGTTGAATTATACCCTAAGGTAACTTTTATTTCTCCATAAATCATATCATTGTCACCTTTCACAGACCTAAAGTGAGAAAGCTTGAAATTGCCTACATTTTTTTTGCAATCTCTGATGATAAACTCATTGTAATCCACAACCTTGAAAACCGAATTATCACCCACTTTCCTCAGCGTGTAAGCAATGGGCAAACCGGGGTTTTGTTTGCTGTAATTGGCTCCATTGACGATGAAGGATGTTAAATATTCTGGGTTTGAGCTGGTTTCAATGATTGTTGCTCCACTGGAGGCATTCCCCCCAATCACAACCCCACTCACCGATGTGCCGGAAAGAACAGTTGATCGATCGATGCTTACATTAAGCTTAAAACTCCCGTCTATGGCATTAGTACCTTTGGCGATGCTTGCAGAAACTTCTCTCTCCCATGCCGCTTTTACTTCTTTGAAACTGTAATCCGAACTGAGGCAGAAATAGACAATTCTTCCATAATTCACACTTGAAACATAAACCGGTGCAGTGTTGCTAGTGATTTGTCTTGACAAATCTGCTGAAGTCACCCCGGAACCAAACCAACCTGATGGGCGGGTTGGTGGATCAACATCCACCGTGTAATAAGATTGTACATACCTAAATAAAAACTTGTTTTTCTTTGTAGTTGAGTTATATTCCAAATTGGATTTCACTTTTGAAGTTACATTTCCCAAGCCATCAAGTTTAGCAGAGGCGGATCTAGAAAGCCCCAATGCCACATTCAAGTTTCTCTCATCGGTGACATCGAAATATTCAAAGGTCATATTGGAAGGAGTTGCCCCGTCAACCCCTTGGTTCAGGATGTTCGAGATGCCATCTCTCACCGACGAAAGTGTCGGATTTTGAACCTCAGCAGATCTCTTTCCGCTAATGGCTTCCAAACTTACCGAGAGTTTCATAGGAGCACGGTCGAAAACCAAGGGGCGATATCCACCCGTGACTACTGAGTTTCCATCAATGATGGAACCCGGATAAATGACATCAGACTGAGGGTTTAGCAACACCTGTTTATTAAACTCATAGCCAATTGCAACTTTTTTTTCAGTACAAGTGTAGTCGCCATTTACAAATTGATTTATTTGACCTACTATTGTGGTGTCTTCTGCCCTCGGTTGAACAGGGTTGTTCAGTTGAAGAATGTATGTGTCAACAGAAATGGGTTCAGTATTGTTTGTTTTCTTTACACAACCCAACATGCTCAACAAAAGTGGAATTATATATCTAATTTTCATGATATTTCTTTATTACTTTTTGATTATTTTTCAACGATAAACTTTATTTCTAAGCGAACACTACCTGGAGTTTTGGTGATGTAACTACCAGTCGGAGTGTCCAATATTTTCACTAGACCAACTTTTTTGTATCTCCCGGTGTTTCTAAATGCAAATAGTGTGTTTTTAGCCCATCCAAAACCGTCACCAATCGTAAAAGCAGACACGTCAGGACCAATTCCTAAAAATTTGTGTTCTGTACATTCTTCTCGAATCAGTTTGGTAATTCCCAAACCGGTTTTGATGGTGTCAAAATGAGCATAACTAAAAGAGCTAGGAACTGTATAGAAAATCACATCCTCTTTAGTAAAAACCGGTCGCTTACTTTTTTCAAACATTGTTAACCATCCAGAATTTGTGCTTCCGCAAATAAAATGTGTGTTTTTGTCTTTGAACTTTTCATGGTGTGCCGCATTATAATTTAAATAGCACAAATCGAAATATCCTAGGGAATCATTGGGTATAGGACTTTTACCTTCTATTTGTTTGTAAATAATAGAATCTCTAAAATAACCTATTCTCTTTCCGTCATAAACTTGAAAAAAGTGGTTTCCATTTGTGACATATTGGTTGTCAAGTTTAACCTCCGGGATGTGAAAAACCTTTGGGGGTGGGGTTTGCTTAGGTGTTTCTTCCTTAGGCTTTTTGCAAGAGAAAATAGCCACCGAGAATAAGAAGGCGATAACAACTATTTTTTTCATACAACATTTATATTTACAAAACAAAATTACAAAACAAAATTACAAAACAAAATTACAAAATTAGTCACTATCAATATATGTTTAAACATTTAATTTACTCTTTATATATTTTAATTGCGCTAATTTTGATTTAGAAAATTTATGAAGCAGTTTTCAAAAAAAAATTGACGGGCTTTGATTTTTATTTTGAAAGATCATAAAAACTATAATGAAAGTTATTTTGAAATAAATCCAAATTATGCAATAGGCATAATGTATAACTTATAAGATCTTTATTTCAAGATATTTCTAATGCAAAGCATTAGAAATTTTCTCACCATAAGGGTTTTAAACGTTTGAATATAAGTTTTTATAAATGTGGCATTTACCGTTTTTTTTGTATGCT
>JBDNDT010000347.1:0-3510 GCA_046718985.1 Cytophagales bacterium | reverse complement strand
AATTCCATGTAATCTTCCGGTTGGATGTTGATGGTCAAAGTGGCTTTTGTGGCAGAACTGTTATTTAATTCGATATTCATTTCAATTCATTTTTAAAAAGGGTTGCAAAGTTAAGAAAAACAACGGTTTGTTGAAATAATATCTCTTAATACTTTATCTTTCTTATCTTCAACACTTTCCTTAATCAAGATTCCTGATTCAAATCAAATTGACCTAAGGTTTTGAATCTGTCGAGTAAAATAATAGTTTTGTGAAAATTTGTGCTATGCGTTTTTTAATTGCCATCGGCTTGTTTACTATAAGTTTGTGTTTTTCTCAAATGAAGAACACCAGCGAATATTCAGGTTTTTTTGATACTTATTATTTCAAAGGTCCTTGGAATTTTGCCTTGGGTGGTGGCTTAGCATGGTATAGTGGCGACTTGGGTGTCGGAACAGGGAATGTTTTTGGGGCAAACGCGAGTTACAAGTTTTGGCCTAGAACTTATTTCGGTGGTCAATTGAATTATATTTCATTGAAAGGAACAGACCAAATCAAAGCTAGAGGTATTAGTTTCAATTCAACCATTTATGAAGCTTATGGATTTGTTAGGTTTAATATTTTAGACAAGAAAATGTTGAAACATGGACAAATTGGCCAAAAAGAAATGAGAGTTAGACCTTATCTGTTAACAGGTTTAGGAATCGGTCAACTCAACTCAAAATCAACAACTGACAGTTTGAGATGGACTAAAGACTCTATTCCTGAGAAAGGTCCGAATCCAAGACTGTTACCTGTAATACCATTGGCTTTAGGAGCTTCAATTTTTATCACCCATAGGGTCTCAGTTTTGTTGGAATTTAATTATAGAGTTCCTTTTTCAGATTACATAGATGATGTGAAAGCCAGAGGAAACAGCAAAAAAGATGCTTATTACACTTTTGATCTCAAATTGCAAATTTCGCCGACAGCACCGAGAATGAAGAAGAAAATGAAATTTAATTCAAATCCTGAACCCGGACCTCCACCTGCACCAAGACCCCCGAAACCAGCAAAAGAAGAAAAATCTGAGGAAGAAGAGCCTGTTGAAGAGGAAAAACCTCCTGTTGAAGAGGAAAAACCAAAACAAGAGGAAGACGACCCTTGGTATAATCCGAAAAATTATTGAAACATTCTCATTCAAACAGTTTGATGTTTTTCAAAACTCGAACGTTTTCAAAATAAGCACAGAGGCTTGCCTTTTCGCAGCAAGCCTTCCTGTTGAATATCTATATCAAAATGCACTTGAAGTCGGTTCAGGAACAGGTGTAATTAGTTTGATGTTAGCTCAAAGACATCCAAACTTAAAAATTGAAGCATTAGATATTGATCGGGAAGCTTTTGAATTGACAAGTAAAAATTTTAGAGCATCTCCTTGGAATTTAAATCTTGAAGCTCACTTGGCTGATTTTAGGAATTTCAAAAGTGAACACAACTTTGACTTGATTTTTTCAAATCCACCATTCTTTTTCAACTCTCTGAAATCATCAAACCAAAAGAAAAATCAAGCCAAACACTTGCTAGACTTCAATCATACAGAGCTTTTAAGTTTTGCCTCAGAAAATTTGAATCAAAATGGTGAAATCTGGCTGTTGTTGCCTGAAAAAGAAAGCCTTGATTTGCAATCAAGATGCCCTGATGACCTATTTCTTTTCAAACTCATCGAAGTGAAGAAGTGGAAAAACACCCCAACATTCAGACATTTCTTAGGGTTCTCAAAAACCCAAAAAACACTCGAGAAAGAAGAATTGCTGATTTATGATGAAGGTTTAAACTATAGCAGAAGAGCATTTGAGCTTTTGCAAGCCTTTTATCTCAAACTTTAATATCATGACTTGATATTTTGTGTTTTTTCTAAATTATCAGCCTGTCACTTTTATAAAGCCTGTCAACAAGTCTCGAACAGCTTCAACATTAGGAAGCATGTATCTGGCAGCCGTTTGTTTGAAGCCCACTTTGATTGAATAGCCTTCAACCGGCAAAGCATTGAACATATCTTCATCGGTTTTGTCATCACCAATTGCCAAAATGAAATCAAAAGGCTCTTCCAGCCACGGTTCTAGACTTTTGCCCTTGTTGATGGAAGAATCTTTAATTTCAATCACTTTTTCACCTTCCAAAAGCTGAAGATTCATTGCAGAAGTGTGATAACCCAAATTTGATACCAACTCTCTGGCTCTGTTTTCCCCAAACTCTGAGTCTGTTTTCCTAAAATGCCAAACCAAAGAATAGTCTTTTTCTTCAATGAATGAGCCGGGGGTTCGCAACACAAATTCTTTCAAAAAAGTCTTGATCATTGGCTTCCAACTTTCTGATTGTTGTCCTGAAAGTTTCCATTCATCAAATCCTTTTCTGAACCAAACTCCATGCTCAGCAACCAAATCAACTCGATAGTTTTTTAAAAACTCTGACAAAGTATTTTTGTCTCTTCCGCTCACCACCACCACTTGGTTTTTAGGGTCGGCACAAATCAGGCTCAAAATAGCATCCAAATCCTTATCAGGATATGCATCATAAGGGTTTTTGAAAAAAGGCATCAACGTGCCGTCATAATCCAACAGAATCAGTCTTTTTGATGATTTTTGATAATTTTTCAACAGAAAATCAGCATTTTTGTTGGTCAATACTTTGCTGTTGAGTTGCTTTTGAAAGTCTTTGCTGTGATCAAGTCTGTTTCTAAACAAATCTAGCCATTGGTGGACATTGTAAGTCTGAACAATAGCCCTCATGGCGGTCATGCGTTTTCTTTGTTCATCTTTTCCCATCGAAAGTGCCTTTTTCAATGCCATCATCACCTGCTTTTTGCTGTTTGGATTCACCACCAAAGCATCTGTCAACTCTTTAGCAGAACCGGCTGTTTCACTTAAAATCAACACTCCATTGTTTTGATAACGGCTTGCAATATATTCTTTTGAAACCAAATTCATCCCATCTCGCATGGGGGTAATCATGGCAACATCAGCAATGGAATAAAGTGTAGAAAGCTGAGAAAACGGAATTGAACGGTATATATACCTAATCGGAGTCCAATTTACTTTTGAGAACCTTCCATTGATATTCCCAACACGTTCATCAATCTGATGCTTCAATCTTTTATAATGTTCAACCTCATATCTTGAAGGAACTGTGAGTAAAATGAAGACAATTTTTCCCAGATATTCCTGATGCTTTTCCAAAAATTCTTCAAAGGCATCTAATCTTTGGGTGATTCCTTTTGAATAATCCAAGCGGTCAATTGAAAGTATTACCTTTCTGTCTTTTATGCTGTCTTGATATTCTTCTCCTTTTGCAATGGTATCAGGTTTTTTGGCAGTTTCGTTAAACTTATCAAAATCAATACCCATTGGAAATGCATCCACAAAACAAACCCTTTCATTGTGAAATACTTTACCTAAATCATTGTCAAGACCCAAAATTCTTTTGCAACAACTCAAAAAATGTCTTGTGTCATCATATGTGTGAAATCCAATCAAATCAGCCCCTAAATAACCT
>JBDNDT010000346.1:0-3518 GCA_046718985.1 Cytophagales bacterium | reverse complement strand
TTCAATTGAGCCTGAAGATGTGAGTGTTGAAAATATTTTGCCATTGCCTTGCCAACAGGCTAAAACTGTGGATGATTTCTTTGCAGAACTTGAAAAAGCCAATGATTTCTTTGAGAAAAGAAGAGCAGATGCTGAGGCTAAAGGGTGTGTTTTAAGATTCATTGCAACATTGGAAAATGGAAAAGCCGGTGTTTCTTTGAAGGAGGTTGACACAAATCATGCTTTCTATTCAATGTCAGGTAGCGATAACATCATTTCATTCACCACAGAAAGATATAAAGACAGGCCATTGGTTGTGAAAGGACCGGGTGCTGGAGCTGAGGTAACAGCTGCCGGGGTGTTTGCTGATATCATCAAAGTGGGCAGTACTCTTTCTTGAGCAATTTTTATATTTCAAGAAACGACTTATTAGAAATTTGAGCAAAGCATTTTTCTTATTTTATCGGTAAATCTTCTTTGAGTATAAGAATTTGCCATCTGATTAGAAAATCCTGAATCACACAAAACAAAAAAGCCCGATTGCTCGGGCTTTTTTCACTGATATAAAGACCAATGTCTCTTATTTTAATTTTGCAAAACTTGCTTTTAAGTTTCCTATTGCCTTTTTAAGACTCTCGTCAGAAGCAGCAAATGACATTCTAACATAATCAGGAGCGCCAAACGCTTCACCCGTAACCAATGAAGCGTGAGCATCATTCAACAAGAACATGCATAAATCGTTTGCATTGTTGATCACTGATCCATCAGGAGCTGTTTTGCCGAAATAATTCTTCACTTCAAAGAAGAAATAAAAAGCACCTTTGGGAAGATTCACTCTCAATCCCGGAATTTCTTTTAACAAAGAATAGCACAAGTCTCTTCTTCTCAAGAATGCTTTGTTCATTTCATAAGTAGGAGTCAAATCACCAATTAAACCTGCAATTGCTGCTTTTTGAGTAATTGAACAAGTTCCTGAAGTCACTTGACCTTGCAGTTTATCGCAAGCATCAGCCAACCATTTTGGTGCTGCCATATATCCCAATCTCCACCCGGTCATGGCAAAACCTTTTGACATTCCATTCACTAAACAGGTTCTTTCCATCATTCCCGGGAAAGAAGCGATGCTTTCATGTCTTTCACCAAAATTGATGAATTCATAAATTTCATCAGCAATCACATATATATTGTCATGCTTCAACACTTCTACTGCCAGTTCTGCTAACTCTTCTTTGCTGAACACTGAACCTGTGGGGTTGCAAGGTGAGGAAAACATAATCACTTTTGTTCTCGGGCTGATTGCGGCTTTCACTTGATCAATTGAAGGTTTGAAATCGTTTTCAATAGAGCCTTCAACCAAAACGGGCACTCCCTCAGCTAATTTCACCAACTCAGAATAACTCACCCAATAAGGAGCATAAATCAACACCTCATCACCGGGGTTCACCAAACAAAGAATTGCATTAGCTATAGATTGTTTTGCACCTGTTGAAACCACAATCTGTTCAGGCTTATATTCCAATCCATTGTCTCTTTTCAATTTTGTAACAATTGCATTTTTGAGATCGGGAATCCCCGAAACCGGTGTGTAAAAAGTGAAACCGTCATCAATGGCTTTTTTTGCGGCGTCTTTGATGTGTTGTGGTGTTTGAAAATCAGGCTCTCCGAAGCTTAAATTCACTACTTCGATTCCTTTTGATGATAACTCTCTGGCTTTTTTTGCCATGCCGATGGTTGCTGATTCTTCAAGGGCATTAATGCGGTCTGATAATACTTTTTTCTCTAAAAGCGTGCTCATTTATGGATTGGTTTTGAATATTCTTTAAATCAGGCGAAATTACAAAATATCCCTAGGTTTACAAAGCCATTGTTTCACAATGCTTCTTAGTTTTGATTTCACTCAGAATTTAAATTCATTTCATGAAACTTGCATTTTGTTTTGGCTGAGTGATTATTGAGACTAGAGAGTATGAAAATTATTTCGATTTATTCTTTTTATTCTAAAAAACAAGGCCAATGCTTGAGTTTCATAAGTAAAATAGTTAATCCTCAGTGTTTCTAATTACATTGCCAAAAATCAATGCTCTTGATATTTTTAGCCGTTTAGAGGTTGTGTATTTTTAGTTTTTTGTGATAGATTGCTGTTGAAATGGAATTGAATCAAAATATCAAAATAGCAGTTGACGCAATCGTGTTTGGTTATCACAATCGGGAGCTAAATGTGTTGTTAATCAAACAAAAATTCGGGTTTTAAAATATTAATGTACATTAATTTGGATAAAAAAATAAAATATTAGTCAAAATTTGGAGTTAAGTCAAAATATTTTATAATAAATCTATCAATTATATAATTCGCATTCTGTTTACCAAAACTCAACTTTAAAATTTAAGAACATATTTCTTATGTAGATTTTCTATTTCATTAAATTTGCCAGATGTTTTATCTCCAATCCGTTGAGCTTTTTCAATATAAAAACCATTATAGTTCACAACTTGAGCTAGACTCCAAAATCAATGTGATTTTAGGAGATAATGGAAGTGGGAAAACCAATATTTTAGATGCTGTTTATAATCTTTGCTTGACCAAAAGTGCTTTGAGTTCGCAAGAAGTTTCTTGTGTGATGTTTGGTAAAGATTTCTACTCTTTGAAGGGTGTTTTTTTGAAAGATTCTGCAAAACTGGTAGTCACAAATTCTTTTAAACCGAATGAGGGTAAAAGTATTCATGTGAACCAGTCACCGGTTGAGCGTTTGAAAAACCATATTGGGAGATTTCCTTGCGTGATGGTTCATCCTGATGATATTTCAATTGTGAAAGGAGGAAGCGAGGAAAGAAGAAGATTTTTTGATGGAACTTTTGGACAGTCAAATGTATCTTTTCTGGAAGATTTGCTTTTTTATCAAAAGCTATTGAAACAAAGAAATGCGTTGCTAAAACAATTTTTAGAAAGAAAGTATAAAGATTTGGCTTTGCTTGAAACTTACACCAAGCAAATGATTCCAGTTTCAGAAAGAATTTTCAATCACAGAAAAAACATGATGCAATATTTTGAGCCTAGTTTCTCAAAATGGTATGCTTTGTTGAGTGGAATGCAGGAAAAACCTGAATTGACTTATGAAGCTGAAAATTTTGAAGCAGATTATGAAAAACTGTTTAAAAACTGTTTAAATGATGATTTGCGTGCCGGAAGAACCACATTAGGCATTCAAACTGATGAGTTTCATTTTTTTTCCAATGGCATGTTAGTTAGAAAGACAGGTTCACAAGGTCAGCAGAAAACTTTTCTTCTAGCGCTGAAGCTGGCACAATATGAGTTCGTTAGCTCTCAACTTTCTGTCACTCCAATTTTGCTGTTAGACGATATTTTCGATAAGCTTGACGAAAAGCGATCGGCAGTTATTTTGAACTTGATTAAAGAAGAAAAACTTGGTCAAACATTCATAACTGACGCTCAAATAGAAAGAACACAAAAGTTTATAGCATCAAAAATTAAAAATCCAAAAATTGCTTATGTCAAGAATGGTGAGTTGAGTGAAATTTTA
>JBDNDT010000345.1:0-3539 GCA_046718985.1 Cytophagales bacterium | reverse complement strand
CTACGAATTCATAATAATTGATACAAAACATGGTTACAAAGATCTCGATAAAATACCCTTTGAAAAGAGACTAAATTATGTCTATGAGTTTATTTTAAGTAAATATACTAGAAAAATAAAGTTTGGAACCGTAGAAATATTGTCGAAAGATGGGAAGGATATTTGATTGTTTCATATTCTATAACGAATTGGATCTATTAGAACTTCGACTTGAAGAGTATTTTGAACATGTAGATTATTTCGTTATTTCCGAGGCAAATTTCACCCATCAAAACAAAGAAAAACAATTCAACTTTGAGAATAATCTTGAAAGATTTAAAAAGTTCGAATCAAAAATTATTTATTTGAAGGTTATTAACAAACCAGAATTTAAGGAGGGTATGACCATGGATGATTACCATTGGTCACTTGAAAATTATCAAAGAAACAAAATAATAGATCTATTAAGTGACATAAATGAAAATGATTGGGTTATGCTTAGTGATCTGGATGAATTTTACAATCCCGAAATTTTGCAAAGCCTTGAAAAAACTATTGATATCTATTCTATGGTAATGCAGCCATGTCTCTATTATTTCAACCTTATGGAAGTTAAAAGGGTAAAATGGAAAAGATTTCTGTTTTCCCACTTTTCTGAAAGATACAAATTCAAATATTTATCTGATGTTTTTTGGATAAAGAGCAAAGCAATCAGTGGGCGCGTGTTAAGAAACCACAAACTTACAGATTGGCGTTTGATGAAAGATTACAAATATTACAATCACAGGTATTTACACAATGCAGGATTTCATTTTACGTATCTGGGTGGCTTTAGCAAAATAATGGACAAGATAAATTCAATAGTAGAGGGTGACATCAATAAAGAACATTTGGAAATCAAGAAAAACCCCAAAATTCTTGAAACTTGTTTAAAGAAAAATACAAACTTTATGGACGAAAAATCCAAACTTGAAAGAATCAATCTAGAAATTTTACCGGTAAGCATCAGGAATAACAGAGAACGACTTTCTCTATATCTATGTTAAAACTTATTTTTGATACAAGATCGTACTTGCTTGCAACACTTTTAGTTGCTAGTTATTTTTCAGTTGGATATTTTCATCCTGATGAACATTTTCAGGTGTTAGAGTTTGCGAACTCAAAACTGGGTCTGAGCAGTTTTGATGATTTACCTTGGGAGTATGAGTTCAAGTCAAGACAGACTTTATTGCCAGCTATTGTTTATTTTGTAGCTAAATTGTTGTTTTTTTTCAATTCTTACAATCCATTTTTATTAATATTTCTTCTAAGGTTTTTCACTGGACTTTTGTGCTTTTTCTTGATGCTTAGAATTAGCGACACTTTCGTTACCGACAAATCTCTGACTAATACATTTTTTGCCATTTGCACATTGACTTTTCCCACGATTTCTACAGGAATTAGGTTTTCTGCTGAAACTATATCTGGGTTGTTATTCTTTTGGGCTATAATTATGCATAATTCACAAAACCCTACAATCTTAAAACAAATTTTTATAGGCTTGTTATTTGGATTATCATTTTTTGTAAGATTTCAAATAATTTTTGCAATCACAGGTTTTCTAATCTACACTCTTATGAAAAGAGAAACTAAAATTAAAGTTTATGTATTTTATTTTTTGGGTGCGATTATTGCTATTTCTTTTGGTGTCATTATTGATTTTTGGTTTTATGACACATTTGTTTTTACGCCCTATAACTATTTTTACGCACAAATTATAAATGGTGTTGTTAATCAATTTGGAATATACCCATTCTGGTATTACCCAGTTTTGTTGTTAAAATCATATGATTACTTCACTGGTATTTTAATTTTGGGAATAATTATCCACAATTTAATTTCAAACAAAACTACAGTATTTAATTACATATTCATTTCATTCCTAATAGGGCATTCAATTATTGGGCATAAAGAAGCAAGATTCATGTTTCCAATGTTTTTTATCTTGCCATACTGGGTTTTATTCTCTCATAATGTAATAAAAGCCCATATATCATCAAAGCTATTAAAGACGCTAAACATCTTGTTGATAGTAACATTTTCAATATATACGTTAAACATAATAATTAAACCTCAAGACAAGAAAGTATTGATGATGGAAAAGTTATACAATTATTTGAGTTACAAAAAAGAGCCCATGACAGTTGTTCTCACTGAATACGACTTCTTCTATCACGAGCAAACCATCAAAGGATATACATCCAAAAAAATTTATTTCAACTTCTACAAAAGTGATCTGGCAAAATATATTATAACTAATGATTTGAACAAGATTGATTCAATAGTGTCATCAAATCTTAAAGTTTTGTTAGTTGCTAATCAACAACTAGCCATTCCTGAATCAACAATCAACTCAACTCAAATTTCCACCACATTACCGTTTTACTTGGAAGAAATCAATAAGAAATTCAAATTCGAGACTGCTTATTATCTTTACTATTTAAACAAAAGACAAACTAACCTCAAATGATCAGAGTACTTTTTCATGACAATCAAATTAATCTACAGGGCACATCAGTTGCAATGTACGATTATGCACACTTTAATGAAACTATTCTAAATAACAAGTCTTTCATAGTAACTCCAAAGTCAGGAAATCACGACTTAAAAGCACTAGATAAGTTTGAGAAACGTTTTGGTAGTATTTTCTTTTATAACACATTACAAGAATTACAAGAGTATTGCGAATCTATTGAGGCCACTCATTTTTATGCAATAAAATTCGGCAAAAACGATGGATTGCTTTTAGATAGAGTGAAAAATTGTGTTCATGTGGTTTTTAAGGTTTTTGAACCACATGGTCAAGTGTATGCATATGTTTCAGAGTGGTTAGCTAATCATTTGACGAATGGAAAATGTGATTTTGTGCCCCATATCGTTCATCTTCCTAATACTATTGAAAACTTAAGAAATGATTTGGGCATTCCTTCTAATGCGGTTGTTTTTGGAAGGTATGGAGGATACATTTCGTTTGACATTTTTTACGCAAAAAGATTAGTTTTAGAAATAGCATACAAAAGGAAAAATATCTATTTTGTTTTTATGAATACTGAAAACTTTTTTGAAAAAAAGAGATTTCACAAACTAAAAATCCTTAATTGGTTCTACAGTACTTTTTATTTTAGAATAAAGCCTTTAAACGTCATTTTCTTGGAAGGAACCTCAGACCTCCTTGAGAAATCAAAGTTCATAAACACTTGTGATGCAATGTTACACTGCAGAATGGATGGTGAAACATTTGGTATTGCATGTGGCGAGTTTTCAATTATGAACAAACCAGTAATCACTTATGATGGCAAACGTTGCAGTGAACGTTCACATTTACAAATTTTAGGCGAAAAGGGTATATATTTCAGAAACAAATCAATGCTAAAGCGAATTTTGCTCAATTTCAAACCTTCCCCTGATGAAAATTACGACGTTTATTCCAAAGATTTTAATCCAGAAACAGTAATGATGAAATTCAAAAAGATTTTTTTAGATTGATATTCATGTTTTTGCATATCTAGTAATGTATTCAG
>JBDNDT010000344.1:0-3558 GCA_046718985.1 Cytophagales bacterium | reverse complement strand
CTTCGAAAATCTAATTACAAGAATGGTTGAACATCCTCCGAAAACTTACAAAATGATTATTAGCTAAATGCCTAATCCTATTAAAATTTTACAATGACCAATGCTCTTTTTAGAATTTAGATTCAGTAAATCAAATTCAATCAGACCTAGAATCAAATCCTTTAAGATTTACTACTTTACTTAGAAACAGGTTTTTGATGCAAATTCTGTGATAAATGCTTATGTTGCAAATCAAACCTATAAATTTGAATGGTTTCAGAAATGTTGACAAATGTTTGTGTGGTGGGCGGCGGCCCTGCGGGTTTGACAGCCGCCTTGACTTTAGCTCAGTCTGGGCTTTCATGTGTTGTGATTGAAAAAGAATATTTCCCCAGAGACAAAATCTGTGGAGATGCTTTGAGCGGAAAAGTTATCACGACTTTGAAAAAACTAAATCCTGAAACTTTTGCCGATTTCAAAAACAATGATTCATTTCAACCTTGTTTCGGCATCAAATTCGTCTCTCCAAATCAAAGCTTTGTCAATATTCCTTTCAAGAAAGAACTTTTTGATGATGAAGCTTTGGTGAACCCTTCGGGATTTGTGTCTAAAAGAATAGATTTTGACTATTATCTGTTCAACTTAACCAAAAAAAGACCTGAAATTGAAGTGCTTGAAGGAACGGTGGTGAAAGAATATGTTAAAACAAAAAAAGGCTATCATCTCACACTCAGCGATGGAAAGGAATTAGAGGTCGGAATCTTGATAATTTGCGATGGTGCCCAATCAACTTTTGCACGAAAACACGGCGGGATGGTTTTTGAAGACCAACATTATTGTGGAGGATTGAGACAATATTATGAGGGGGTAGATTTTGAAGGTGATGAAAGGTTTTTAGAGTTGTATTTTTTCAAAGATGTCTTGCCGGGATATTTCTGGATTTTTCCCTTGGGTAATGGAAAGGCAAATGTTGGTTTAGGGATGAGGAAAGACAAAATCTCAAAATCAAAAACCAATTTAAAAGTCTTGCTGGAAAAAATCATTCACAGCCAGGGCATGATCAAAGACCGATTCAGGAATGCAAAAGCGATAGAACAACCCAAAGGATTTGGTCTGCCTTTAGGCTCCAAGAAAAGAATCCTCACAGGCGAACACTTTATGCTTTGTGGCGATGCGGCGTCACTGATTGACCCATTCACCGGAGAAGGTATCAGCAATGCAATGGTGAGTGGAATGCTTGCCGCACAAACAGCTTTGAGTGCCATTGAAAAAAAAGATTTCTCAAAATTGTCATTATCTGCATATGAAACACAACTTGAAAAAAAAATCGGCAAAGAATTGCAGTTGAGTTATTGGTTGCAAAAGATGCTCGCTTTTCCTTGGTTGTTTGATTTTGTGGTGAAGAAAGCATCAAAAAACCAAGAAGTTAGGGATAGCATCACTGCAATGTTTAATGATGTTGACCTAAGGTCAAAATTCAAAGATCCCGGATTTTATTTCAAACTTTTGAAATAATTTTTGACCAATAGTTTGCACATTAAAAAAAGCTTTCTACCTTTGCAATCCCAATCGCAAGGGAGCTTAGCTCAGCTGGTTCAGAGCATCTGCCTTACAAGCAGAGGGTCATAGGTTCGAATCCTATAGCTCCCACAAAAAAGGGTCAAATTGAAAATAATTTGACCCTTTTTTTTATGCCGAAAATTGAAGGTTTAAGAAGCACAAACCTCAAATGAATGTTTATCGTCTGAAAAATTAAAAACTTTAGATTTCAATATATTTGGTGATTCTGAAGAATCAGAATTCCAATGAAATATCTTCATCACCTTGCCTATAAGGAAGAAAGATAAAAGAAGTTCTGAGCATTTCTTCGCGGTCATCGTCCATGTTTCCCCGCTCGAAATATACGTCAATGGGAGGTCTGTTTGGATTATGTTTGTTTTTGGAAGTGTTGTCATAAGTGGCTTTGATGTTCAAGAAACTTCCGGCAGGGACTTTGGTAATTTTTCTGAAGCGATAAAATTCTTGCCAATTAAAATCCCAATGCTTGATTTCGATTAGCGGCAAGGTGTCACCATCAGGCTTCAGCACAAAAGCACGATAATAACTTCCTAGTTTGTGCATGTGTGGGTTGATATGCAAAAGCGACATATCATTGCCGATTTTCAAGGTCATTTCATAAGTTTTGACACAATCTTTGGGAATGATGGGGTCGAATTTCCGTGGTTTGAATGCCGCAAATTCTACCGTCCTATCCACCGGTTTCTCTGAAAACCAAAGGTGAATTTCCGATTGATCGTTGGCCGGAAAAGCGGTGGCAGAATAATGCAAATTTCTGATGAGCAAGACCCCGCGTTTGGGCAAGACAAAGCCTATACCTTCAGGATATTTTTGAGGTGATGCCCCCGGCAACCAACCGCTGTGAAATCTCACCTTGGGCATATAGCCCGAGAGCGTATCTTCTAAGCCTAAAAACTTAAAATCTCGGTTATCGTCCACATGGTCGAAAGTCTCCATGTTATATTCAAATGAGAAAGGTTCATTGAAAATAGGTGCGTTTTTTCCCACCTCCACCACCTGATAGCTGGCATGGTGTACTAGTTTTTTGTTTCCGGGCACAAAATGAATGGCTTTTACATATTTTTTACTTTCCAATTCATAAGGAATTTTATAGCAGATGAACTTATCCTTGTTGTCACCGGCGATGGCATAAGCTTTGGGCATTTTCAGCACCAAATCGGGTTTGGGTTCGCTTTCTTTTGGCAATACAACTTTAGCTTTCTGCTTCTTTCCTTGGGGCATTTTAGCTGCCACCCAATCTGCAATTTTTTGTTGGTCTTCTTTGGATAGCAATCTTTCATTAGCAAAGCGGCTGAAATGAGGATTTGCTCGCCAAGGGGGCATATACCCGGTTTCGGAGACGATTTCAATCATTTTTCCGTTGTTTTTCACCTGTTCAAAAGTTTCGAGGGCAAAAGGAGCGTTACCCTTTTTTTGGTGGCAAATGACACAGTTTTTTTCGAGAATGGGTTTGATGTCTTGATGATAAGTAGGCAACACTTGCGCAGTCAATAAAGTGAAGAAGAAGAAAGCCCAGATATTTAAGAAGAAAGACGACATAGATTTCAATGTGAGATTCAAAATTAACTCAATTGGGGAGAAAGCATTTGCGAATCGAAGAGAAAGTTAAAAAATTATTCACCAAAGACACGAGAAATTATGAATATTGTAAAATATGGGGTAATAAGTATGGTTGACAAAAATTTTATAAATGTTGTGATGAAGATTTTACAGTTCAGTAATAAGATTTGAAAAAGTATGATTTGAAATTGGGGATGAATTGAGAAATATAAAAACAATGTGGGAAAATAATATTACGAGAATAGGTAAAAAACCAATAAAGAAGGTAAATAAATTTGGGAAATTTGTGTGGAATAATAAATTTGTGGGAAATAAAAAAGGCGAGTTGCCCCGCCCAAGATGTTTTCACAACGGAATAATCCTTATTGTGAATTGCTTTCATGACTCAAAAGTGTAAAAAAGACAGATAAAAAACAAGAAGTATGAAAAGAATTTTAGGAT
>JBDNDT010000343.1:0-3575 GCA_046718985.1 Cytophagales bacterium | reverse complement strand
AAAGCCCCAAAGCCTTTGTTGGGCTTTCTTCAAAAGAAATTTTAGATGTTGTTTTTGGAAATCATACACACTTTTTGAAACATTACCCACGTTTAGAAGAGTAGCATGCGTGAAGGATGGGAGCCACGGCCTGATAAGGCCGGTGCAAAGCGATAGCGGCGCACCGAGCGTCAGCGAGTGGCGGACAGCCTGACCCGATAGGGGCACGCCCAAAAAATAAAAAAAATGATTCCTCAATTCAAAAATGTCTTCCTTAGGCTTATCAAATTTCTTTCCGAAAGCGGTGCACTAAATTCTTGAAATGATTTATCAATTCATCCTAAAAAATATCATAACTCAACAGTCTGCATTCGATTTTGCCGTTCATGAAGGGTGTTTTCGATGATGTTCTCAAACCGATATGTTTTGCCAAACTGCTGTTTCCGGTGAAGACGTGCGTCTTGTAGCCTTTGCATTCTTGTTTGAAATAATCACCGAGGGCTTTGTAAATCGGCTTCAATTCATCTTCTTCACCCATTCTTTCGCCATATTCAGGGTTCACAATCAAGACACCTGCTTTTGAGGGTTGATGGGTTTTTTCAAAATCGCAAGTTTCAAATCTCACCAAATAATCAACACCTGCTGTTTGGGCGTTGCTTTGTGCTGCCTTGATGGCTTCAGGGTGAATGTCAGAGGCGATGATTTCAGGTTTTGTCGTTTTGCCTATGTTTTCAGCCCTGAGTTCTTTTCTGAGTTTGTTCCAGTGGTCAGGCGAAAAGGGTTTGGTGTGCAAAAATGAATAATTGCTTCTGAGTGAGCCCGGATATCTTCCCATTGCCATCAATGCAGCTTCTATGGCTAAAGTTCCACTTCCGCACATGGGGTTGAGCAAGGGTTTTTCGGGTGTCCACTCACTAGCCATCAAAATTCCACATGCCAAGTTTTCTTGCAAAGGTGCTCTCCAAGGGTATTTTCTGTAGCCGTGCCTTGCCAATGTTTCTCCGCTGGTGTCTATGTATAAAGAGACTTCCTCATTGTCCCAATGCAAGGCGATGACTGCCTTGTTTTTTTCAGGACCTGAATCAGGTCTTATGCCATATTTTGATTTGAAAAAATCTACTATGGAATCTTTGCAAAGTTGGTTTACATACATGAAGTTGTTGATGTTTTCATTGAAGCCTGTGGAAACGACACTGAAATATTCTTTTTCCCACAAAAAATCATCCCAAATGATTTGTTTGAGTTTTTCGGTGAGTTCTTTTGGGCTTTTTGCGGTGAATTGAGCAATTTGTAGCAAGACTTGATTGGCTGTTCTGAGTTTATAATTCAAAATCATCACATCCTCTTCCGTTCCTTCAAGCGTGACGGTGTTGATGCTTGAACTCAAGGCTTTGTGCCCTAAAGCTTCGATTTCTTTCAAAAGAAAGGGCACCAAGTATTTGAATGTGGTGATAACTATCTTCATTGATTTTGAATTGTGTTTAAAGTGATGTGCAAGACTTGGCGCAATATATGAACGAAATTTTTCTGTTGTTCAATTTCATTTGAGCTTGCTTAATTTGAAACTGAAAATGTTCAAACACTTTCTGCCCAATTTTCTCTGTCGAGGCTTCTATATTGAATAGCTTCTGCCAAATGTTCTATTTTGATTTCTGCAGAGTCTGACAAGTCTGCTATGGTTCTGGAAACTTTCAAAATTCTGTCATAAGCTCTGGCTGAAAGGCCTAGCCTTTCCATGGCTGTTTTCAACAACACCCTGCCCGCATCGTTGATTTTGCAAACCTCTTTCACCAATTGAGAGGGCATCATCGCATTGCAATAAATCCCGTTTTCGTTTTCAAATCTCTTTGCTTGAATTTCTCTTGCCTTAATGACCCTTTGCCTAATGATTTCGCTGCTTTCGGTTTTTCTGTCGCTGGTCATTTGGTCAAAATTCACCGGAGTCACTTCCACATGAAGGTCAATTCTGTCTAGCAAAGGCCCGCTGATTTTGTTGAGGTATCTTTGCACTGCTCCCGGCGGACAAACGCATTCCTTTTCAGGGTGATTATAGTAGCCACATGGACAAGGATTCATGCTGGCAATCAGCATGAAATTGGCCGGGAATTCAACTGATACTTTAGCTCGTGAAATGGACACTTTTCTTTCTTCAAGTGGTTGCCGCATCACCTCCAATACAGTTCTTTTAAACTCAGGCAACTCATCCAAAAACAAAACTCCGTTATGAGCCAAAGAAATTTCTCCCGGCTGAGGAACACCCCCTCCGCCCACCATTGCCACATCGCTGATGGTGTGATGCGGAGAACGGAATGGTCTGTTGGAAATCAAAGAAACATTACCTCTCAATTTTCCTGCAACGGAGTGAATTTTGGTGGTTTCCAAGGCTTCATGCAATGAAAGCGGTGGCAAAATGGTAGGTAATCTTTTGGCTAACATGGTTTTTCCCGCTCCCGGAGGGCCGACCATGATCACGTTGTGACCTCCGGCAGCAGCAATCTCCATGGCTCTTTTGATGTTTTCTTGCCCTTGAACATGCGAAAAATCAACATCATAAGTATTTTGATTGTGAAAAAAGATATCTCTAGTGTCAATTTTCAATGGCTCAATATGTTTTTGGTCAGAAACAAATCCGATAGCATCCTCAAGCGTTTCCACCCCAATCACGTCAAGATTGTTAACAATTGCTGCTTCTGAGGCGTTTTCTTTGGGTAAAATAAAACCCTTGAAGCCTTGTTTTCTAGCCTCAATCGCAATAGGCAACACCCCTTTGATAGGTCTGAGAATGCCGTCTAAGGACAATTCACCCATGATGATATAATTTTCCAAATCAGGGGCTTCAATTTGAGATGATGCCTTCAAAATGCCCAAGGCAATGGGCAAGTCATAAGCCGAACCTTCTTTTCTGATATCAGCCGGAGCCAAGTTGATCACCACTTTTTGTCTGGGCATGTGAAAGCCCAAAGTTTTGATAGCAGACTCGATTCTTTGTTCACTTTCTTTCACTGCACTGTCAGGAAGCCCCACCATAAACACCTTTGTCCCGTTCAGCACGTTCACTTCAATTGTGATCAAGTGCGCACTGACACCATAAACAGAACAACCAAAAGTTTTGGAGAGCATAAAAGAGCGTTTGAAACGGTCAAATATAAATTTAGTAGAGATTACAGCCAAAAAAATTTAATCCGAAATGATTAACGGCGTGGGCAGTCTCAAAATTTTGATTTTAGCTAAGGCTTTGAAATTTCTTCAAAGAGCTAAATTTCCATTTTTTTTCAGAGCAAAATGAGAATGTTTGGAACAAAGAGAAAGCGAAGAGATTTTTTGAAGGAGTTGTTAGAAATAAATTTTGGGCAACCCGCCTGAGGGCGGCCGGGCTGGCGCTCTCGTTCGTTTTTGTGTTTCTTGTCCTAAAATAGGTTTACACAAAAACGTATAAAAATGAACAGAACAAGTAAAGATATTTCAGGACGAGACACAATCGGATAATAGCTTTCAAGTGGTCGTGACAGCCATGAAAGAACATCAGCCCTTGCCGTTTGCATCATCTGGCTGATGGACGATTTGCTGTTATGATGACCATAAAACTTCTCGAAAAC
>JBDNDT010000342.1:0-3581 GCA_046718985.1 Cytophagales bacterium | reverse complement strand
TCATATCGTTACTTTTTTTCAAAATTTACGAAAAAAAATTTTATATTTTCAAGTTTTCGTTTTCTGCATAGCCCACAACGGTTGGCCGCTTGGCGCAGTGGCGGATTTCGGAGCACAAAACTGTCAATACATCACAAAAGTTGATGAGAGGTAGAATGTTCAATTAACTACGTCAACCGCTATTGAGCCGAACGCCTGTTGGCAGCTGGGCTTTTTCTTGTGTCAAAATGGTCTTTACCATATTTTTTTATATATTCTCTAAACTCAGGTAAAAGTTTCATGTGTCTGTGCCCTGGTTCGTTTGCGTGGCAACCTATACAAACTACTTTCAAATTGTTAATACTATTATTGCTTTTTATCCCGTCAATATGGTGAACGTGAAGAAACTTTTTGTCTTTTGAAAGATCTTTGGAACAGCTTTCGCAGATATATTTCTTTTTTGATTTCAATTCGTTTGCAATAGTGTCAAAGTCTTTTGTGTAATTATTTATTGGCGCAGTTATGTTTGTATGTTTTGGTTTTTTCACTGTCTGTTTCTTGTATAACTGAAAGAACTCGTCAATACTGAATGTATTATAAATGGTCTGCTTAATGTCGTCATGGCTTTGTCTGTAACCTTTGTAATTTAAAGCTGTGAGGCAGTTTTTGCAAACATTTAATTTTACTTCCTTGTCTTTTTCTACCAACCTGTTATCGTGTATAATGTTGACTTTAAATTTTCCATTTACATTTATTGAAGCTACATACTTGTCATATTTTTGATTTCTTTGGGCATCTATTAAAGTCGCACAATTTGCAATGTGAAACTTATATTCATGGTCGTATCTTTGGTCACGGATATAAACAAGAATTTTTTGACCAAACAATTCTAATGTCCCATCCTTTGAAATGTTGATTTCCGAGAACGGTATATCTACTTCGCCTTTTTCTCTTAATGATGCTCGGAAACCAAATGGGTCAAATGAATTCCAATTTGAAGAGCAGTTCCATTGAAGTAGTTCAGCACCCATTTTGTCTCTCAAACTATTGAGATTATGGTCTTCTAAAAAGTTTATCAGTTTCATTATTCGGTTGAAAGGATTTTAACGATACGTTTTTCTGCATTTGTTCTTACCCGAAACTCAACCCTCCTTGACTTTTCCTTGTCTTCAATACCATTGGGTGCAACAAGTTTACTTGAAGAAAGACCATTTGCTGTTAGTCTTTCTCTAACCCAATCTTTGTTTCCGGCAAGTTTTTCGTTACGGAGAACAAACTCCAAAACCTTTCTTGTTCTGTCTTGGGAAAGTTCCATATTGTAGAAATAGGCTTGTTCTGCCGGTACTTCAAAGCTCCATTCGGAAGAAGTATGTCCTTCAATTCTTATTTCTTCAATATCGTTTTTATACTTTTCGCTTGTTAGTATTTTTACATAGCGTGGGAAAAAGTCATCTAATATTTCTTTGAATTTTGGTTGCAATGTCGAACTGCCTGAAGCAAATAAAACTTCGGGTGCTTCGAACTTTACAGACAGAGTTTGTTTGTTAATTTCTGCATTCCAATTATCAAGGTCATTTTTAAACTCAGTCATAAGGTCATCATAGAGTTCTGTTTGAAGTTTGTTATAGGTAACGGCAATCTCTTTAATCTTGTCTTTTTCCTTTATTACGTTTAGCATATAGCTTACCGCAATAAATAGGAAAATCATCATCAATACAGACATTAAATCTGATATTGAAACCCATTGGCTTTCGCTTTCTCCGTTTTCTTTGAATAGTTGAGCCATTTTTATTAGTTCTTATGCTTTGCCATTTGAACCAACTTTTGCAACTCCTGTGTAAGTGGTGTGTAATCTTCTACAAATTTTTTTGATAATGAAGTTAACTGACTGCCTAATGAAGTAAGTGCTTTGTTTAGTTCTTCTTCAAGTTGTTCGTCAAGATTTTTTAGTTGTTCGGTAATTCTATCAGCATTGTCTTTCATCAATTTTTCAATTCTGCTGTTTAGTTCTGTGATAAGTTTCTGTTGATGATCTCCTAATTGCTGATAGGAGGTTGCCATGACATTTATCTGGTTATCAATAGCTGCTTTTTGAGTTTGAAACATCCTGCTGTTTTCTCTAACTGCTGACTGAACTGCACTTGAAAAATGTTCAGTAAGGTCTTGAATTTGTTTCTGAATTGTCGGGAATGCACTTTTTGCATTTTGCGACATTTCATTTATAGCAACAAGATTAGTATTGAGATTATTGAGTAATTCTTGAAGTTTAGTTGAAGTGTCTTGATAAACTGCGGCTTTCATGGATAAAGAAGTAAGAACTTGCTCACACTTAATAATTCCGTCAAGTGTTTTTTGAAATTGTTCCGTCATACATTCAACTCTACCTGCATATTCTTTCTGCCAATCAAGCATCTTTCCTACTGCGTCATTAAGTTGTTTGAAGTTGTCCCCGAACTGCTCGTTGATTTTTGTGTTGAAATCTCTCATAACTTGTGTAAGTGCATCAATCAAAGATTGTGTGCTATCAGCAACCATTTTTTCAGCAAAATCATTGAAGGATTTATCAAGTTTGTCCAACCTGTCGGCATTTGAAGTTCTTAGTTTTTGAATTTGCGTTACAAGTGTTGTTTCGCCTTCACCCGCAATTGCTTTTTCAATTTTGCTTAAAAGGTTAATCATTGTTTCTATGTTCGCTTCATCCTTTTTTGTGTCTGACTTTGGAATTTGTATACCATAAACTTGTGGGTATAATTTTAATATCAATGAAGCAACAAGTCCTGCGATTGAGGTTAGAAATGCGGTCTTTAATCCTGTCAAGAGTTGAGGAACACTTGCAGATATGTTTGTAACATCAAAGTGAAGAAGCCCTAAAAATATTCCTGTAAATGTCCCAAGAATACCAAGCGAAACAACCGTGTTTGCAATAGTGTTTAATGTCTGAAACCGTTTAAGTAAGAATGGGCTTAATAAAATTGCGCCTGCAGCTATTAGTGTCAGGTCGTCGTTAAGTAAATTTTCCATTTATTATGTCTGTATGTTAATATTGAGTTTGTCCTTTATAGCCTTGCTGCTAATGTTTTCGGGCTTTGCGTTCGGGCAAGTTTTGGAGCACAAAACTGTCAATACACCACAAAAGTTGAGGCGAGGTAGAATGTTCAATTAACCACATCACCTGCCATTGAGCCGAACGCCGGTTGTATGCCGTTTTTTTTATGGCTTTAAGTCTTTTGGTGGATTTAGGTCATTTCCATAACTATTTTTGTTCTGGATTGTTCCGTCTCCTTTGTGAATGATTAGTTCAGATTGTTGATTTTTTGCTATTTCTTTCGCATAATCAATTGCATCAACTTTTTTGTCAAAGGTTTTAGTAACTCTTTCGTTTCCTGCACCCTTTACCGCCCATTTGTTGTTGTGCGGAACAACGTGTTGATTTTTCTTTGCCATAATTTCACATTTTAGTATTTATTCTTGAATTGCTTGTCGCAGTTCTTGGATTGTTCTGCCTGACGATGTCTTGAATTGGCTAAAATTCACCACTTTTATGCTTCAAGGTCATCATGAAGTAAGAACGCCTTATTTCAGCCGAAAGAATGCCTTATTGT
>JBDNDT010000341.1:0-3602 GCA_046718985.1 Cytophagales bacterium | reverse complement strand
GAATGGACGGAAATCGTGTTTCCGCTGCAAGCGCCTGTGCCCGTGTCGCTGCATCAGGGCGATCGCACCTTTTCCCAAGCCCTAACAAACAAACTCAACAAAATTGGATGATTAAACCTTATATTATTAATTCAAGGTGACCGAAATTCTTCACTAGATTCATGTGAAAATCATTTTTTAATTGAAGAAAATCACCTTTTTTGTTAAAAAATTTTCTCGTAAATCTGAAAATAACTTTCACATATTGATGAAAATTCAAACCTTTTAACATTCTCAAGGCCTTTTTTTATCAAATCTTCCCTGAGTTTTTGATTGTTTTGTAAAAGGATAATTGCAGATTTTATATCTGAAATGCTGTTATGGTCAACAAAAAGTGCTGCATCTGCCGCAACTTCCGGCATTGAGGCAACATTTGAAGTGATAACGGGTCTTCCTACACATTGCGCTTCGATAATAGGCAAACCAAAACCTTCATAATCTGATGCAAAAAAAAGTGCATGACATTCATGATAAGTAGCTTCTACTTCATCATAATTCAAATTACTTTTCCAAGTATGCGAGATTTTATAATCATTAAGCTTTTGTTCAATCAATTCATCAAATTTTCTCACCAAAACAAGTTCTAGTCCATCAATTCCTTTTGAGGCTTCAATTAGATTTTGTAGGTTTTTGTTTCTTCCGCTTCCAATTTGCATGATTTTGAATTTCCCTGTCATTTCAGGAAGAGAAGAGCTTGAAAAATCAGGTTTTGGATTGTGAATGACTGAAATTTTATCAGGATTAATTTTGAGTTGTGTGACCAATCTTTCTTTAGTGAAGTTTGATATTGTGGTCATATGTTGGCATCTCGAAAAAGGTAAATCCATCCAAATGGTTTTATAGACACTTTTTTTCCAGCCTTTTAAGGTGTTTTCAAAATGACCAATATCATGAACGGTGATGAGAGTCTTCTTTTTGGGCAAAGCCAATGACATGTAGTTCACGTCACCGGTGATATGAAAAACATCAGCATTTATTTTTTGGATTTCTCTCAGTGAAGCAAGCTTTGAATGTCCGCAGGTGAATTCTTTGGCAGTTACTTTTTCATCTAAACCGTTGATGATTCTTTTGAACAATTCTTCGATGCTGTAATTTCCGGTTCTAGGGTCTCTGAAAACAAAAGCTATTTCTTTCATTATATCGTTTGAATGGATATGCCTTTTATTTTTCTGAATAATTCAATGGCATAGATGTCTGTCATCCCTGAAACGAAATCTAAATGGTGAAGATCTTTTCATAATCACTCATTTCCGGGTTTGATTTGAATTGATTAGGAATCAAGCGTAATAGTTTTTGGTTGTAAGTTTTTTCAGGTTTAAGAACGGCCGGAACAAACTCTTCCAGCAGTCCGCCAAGAACTTGATATCCTGCAATTTCTATCTGCACAGAACTTGGAAAATTATAAATCTTTTCCTTGGAAATTCGATAGATTTCTTTTAAAAAGTTTTTCCATTCTTCCGGAAGCTCATCAAAAATGCTGTTTGACAATTCTCCGGTTGAAATTTTTTCCAGATTCTTGAAAAACACATCAGAACAAACATTCACCAATTGGTTGATTGCCAGCGATCTGAGAAATGCTGATTTTTCATTTTCGTCCTCCATTGATGAAATAATCTCCTTGAATCTTTCATTTTTATCGGGCTGACCCAGCAAAATGATAGGAAAAAGAAGATTCTCTAATTCCTCAAAAGAAATGATTCCAATTCTGTGAGCATCTTCGAGGTCAATCACATTGTAACAAATATCGTCAGCGGCTTCAACCAAGAAAACCAATGGATGTCTGAAAAAACAACCCTCTACACCGGTAGTTCTCAAACCCGTTTCCTTAGCAATTTTTTCGAAGGATTGTTTTTCTGATTGAAAATAGCCGTATTTCTTTTGGTGGATATTTCCTTTTTTTCTCCCTAACTGAACCGGACAAGGATATTTCACCGTGCTGACCATGCTTGAATAAGTGAGGGAAAATGAGTTTTTAGCCCTATTGAAATGATGGGTCAAAAGTCTCAATGTGTTTGCGTTCCCTTCAAAGTGAGTGAAGTCCAACCATTCGTTTTGGCTGACATTGGATTTGAATTCAGACTCATTTTTAATAAAAAACTCAGAAATAGCATTTTCTCCCGAATGCCCGAAAGGTGGATTTCCCAAATCATGCGCCAAACACGAAACCGAGACCAGAGTGCCCAATTCTCTTATGATTGAACTTTCTTTCTCAAAGGTTTTGGTTTTTAATATTTTGTTGGCGACCATGCTACCTAAAGAACGACCTACACTTGCAACTTCCAAACTGTGTGTGAGCCTGTTGTGAACAAACACACTACCCGGCAAAGGAAAAACTTGGGTTTTGTTTTGCAATCTTCTGAAAGGGGAAGAAAATATGATTCGGTCATAATCGCGGTGGAAGTCTGTTCTGATGGCCTCTGTTGTGATTTTATCACGCTCTTCAAAACCCCACCTCACGGTGGATAAATTAGAAAGCCAATCTAAATGATTCATTTTTTAAACTTGAATTGAAGAAATGCTCTTCGATGGGATGTATCGCTTAAAATAACTGTCAATTTTCATTATTATGACACCTAAAAAGGCTTCTTTGAAAATTTTTACTGACATTTTGGAAACACCTTTCTGCCTGTCAGTGAAAATAATAGGAACTTCTTTGATTTTGAAGCCATATTTCCATGTCAAAAACTTCAATTCTATCTGAAAAGCATAGCCGATGAATCGAATCTTGTCTAATTGAATGGTTTCCAAGACCACTCTTCTATAGCATTTGAAACCGGCTGTTGGGTCATTGATGGGCATTCCGGTGATAAAACGAACATAAATTCCCGCGCAATAAGACATGAGGACTCTTCCCATGGGCCAATTCACCACATTCACTCCATTGCTATATCTTGAGCCGATGGCCATGTCATAGCCCTCAACCTGACATGCAAACAAGAGCCTTTCCAAATCTTTGGGATTATGTGAAAAATCTGCATCCATTTCGAAAATAAAATCATATCCATTTTCGATGGCATATTTGAAGCCTCTGATATAAGCTGTTCCTAAACCCAGTTTTCCTGACCGCACAATGAGGTGGATTCTTCCGGGATAAATCTGTTGCAAGGTTTTAACCATTTCGGCAGTGCCATCAGGTGAACCGTCATCAACAATGAGAACCTCAAATGCAGTGTCAAGTTGCATAACCGCATTGATGATGTCGTTGATGTTTTCAGCTTCGTTATATGTTGGGATGATAACTATGTTCTTATGCATTTTGCAAATATATCAGGCAACTTTCAAATAAAGTTATCCGTTCAGAAATTCTATGTTATTTTTATGCCCAGATATGTTCTTTGATGCCGTTTAATCTCTATTCAAAATTTACTTTTTGCTCCCTGTTTCTTTTTTGTTCTTTAGCATTAGGACAATCAAAAACTAATTATAAATCCGAACAGTTGCTGAAAGATGGTGATTATTGGGGAATTAAACATAAAAAAAAATGGTTGTTAGTACCTAAGTTTGACAGTGCATTTTTTACCGGCAAGTCAAAAGTGACTTTGGTAAAAATCAAGAAGTTTGGT
>JBDNDT010000340.1:0-3605 GCA_046718985.1 Cytophagales bacterium | reverse complement strand
TGTCAATGCTTTTTGATGACCTTTATGGAGCAAGGCATTGCATTAAAAATGGAATCATTCCGGCTGAACTTATCATGAGTCACAGTGGATTTTTAGCTTCATTAGATAAGATTTATCAAAAAGGAAGGTTTTCTATACCCATTTTTGCTTCTGATATTGCTCGCGGACCTGATGGGAAAATGTGGGTAATCAATGACCGGTGTCAAGCTCCATCGGGTATGGGTTATGCCTTAGAAAATCGACTCACATTGCTCAGAACGTTTTCATCTATGAAAGATGGGGTTTCTGTTTCTAGAATAAGTCCTTTTTTTAACAAATTCCACGACTTAATTGTCCAACTTTCTGAATCTAAGAACCCTAATACAGCACTTTTAACACCCGGTCCGAACAATGAAACCTATTTTGAGCATGCTTATCTCTCTTCATATCTAGGTTTCAGTTTGGTGGTGGGAGATGATTTGATTTCAAAAGATGGGAAATTGTGGCTGAAATCAATAGGAGGCTTGCAAAAAGTGGATGCAATCATCAGAAGAGTTGATGACAATTATTGCGACCCTCTAGAATTGAAAGCTGATTCTCAATTAGGTGTTCCAGGTTTAGTTGAAGTTATCAGAAGAGGAAACCTGACAATGCTCAATCCTTTGGGCACAGGAATTTTAGAAAACAACGCTCTCTTTGCTTTTTTGCCAAATGCCTGCAAGTATTACTTGGGCGAAGATCTCATTCTTTCAAATGCTGCAACATGGTGGTGCGGCCAAAAAACAGAATTAGATTTTGTGCTATCAAATATTGAAACACTGCTGATTAAGAAAATTGACAGGTCAGCAAATTTCAAAACGATTTACGGAAAAACTCTAAGCGAAGATGGAAAGGAAAAGTTAAAAAAAGAAATTTCAGAAAGACCTTACCAGTTTATTGGTCAAGAAGAAGTCAGTTTTTCCACCACTCCATCTTGGGTAGGAAATAAAATTGAACCTAGATTCGCCAGCATCAGATGCTATGCTTTGCTGGATAAAGATGACTACACTGTGATGTCGGGGGGCTTAACCAGAACAGCAGGTGAAAAAAATTCTTTTTTTGTCTCCAATCAATATGGTGGAATTGCAAAAGACACTTGGATTGTTGAAAATCAAACCGAAGATGAACAAGATTTCAAAATATCTGTCAATCAATCTTCTGCTACAATTTCATACTTTCTGGAAGTTTTGCCTAGCAGAAGTGCCGAAAACTTATTCTGGGTTGGAAGATATGGAGAACGAACTCTGCAATCAGCAAGATTTTGTTCTACTGCAATAAAAGCATTTCTCGAAGACCCAAAGTTCTATCAAAATCCTAGGAAAAAAACAGAAATCAGCACCTTGCTTGCGGCTTTGACTCACTTGACGGTTTCATATCCGGGATTTCTCGACGGAAATTCTCAACTGCTCAAAAAACCTTTTTCTGAAATCAAAGAGCTCTGTTGCAATGAATCAAAAATGGGTTCAATTGCAATGTCTGTTTCCAGTAAATTGCGTTCAATTCAAAACGTTAGAGATCGTTGGTCTTTAGAAATTTGGAGAACTATAGATCTGGTACAACAAAGTTATCAGGCTTTGCTGCCTTTGGTCTCCACAAATCAACCGAAGAACCTTATTCAAGAACTCGAATTGCTCACAGACCGAATCACAGCTCTCAACGGTTTAATCACTGACACCATGCCACACACTTCAGGATGGGTGATGTATGAAATGGGGAAAAGAATAGAAAGAGGTCTTTCACTTTGCAGTTTGATGCGCTCGCTTTTATGCTTTTCTTATGATAGCCAAACCGACCCAAACTTAATTGAATATTTATTGGCTTCTTGCCATAATTTGATTTATTACAGATCGAAATACAAAAACCTTTTAGAGCCATTTTCTGTGAGTCATTTGTTGATTATGGATGAAAAAAACCCTCATTCAATCATTTTTCAAACCAATCAAATGATTGAACTTTTGGGAAGTTTGCCCAGTCAAGAAAACCTCAATTTGTTGCAAAATCCATTGAATCAGAAAATTAGGCTCATTCAATCTTTAATTTTGCAACAAGATTTATTTAATTTAATTCAAACAAACGATTTAGGTTTCAGAATAAGGCTGGATGGGTTTTTATCCACTTTAAGTAAACTATACGCCGAGTTTTACACCCTTTTTGCTGCTCAATATTTTTCACATTCCAATTTTCAACAAGCTCTCGCACCCACTTCTAATCTCTTGAAACTCGATGAAATTTAAAATAATTCATACAACAGTTTATCAATATTTTGAATCTGTCCCTTTTGGGCATCACAAATCATGGCTGATACCGAGAGATACCCAAAATCAGGTTTGTGAAAAATTCGATATTCAAATCGGTCCCAAACCTGCTGATTTCATTGAAAGAACGGATATTTTCGGAAATAAAACTTTATATTTCACTATTCCTTATCTTCATAAAGAGTTGGTGGTTACCACCAGAAGTATAGTGAAGCTCTTAAACAAAAATATCGTGCCTCTGCCTTTAGATGATTCATTAACATATGAGCAAGCTATAAACTACCTAAATTCTTATGCCAGCAAAAATTCAGAACTAACACAATACCTCTTAGAGTCTCCTTTTGTGACCATCAGCCCTAAAATAAGAGAATATGCACTTGAATCGGTTGAAAACTCTAGACCTGTGAAAGAAATTGTGTTTGAAATCAACCAAAGAATCAACCAAGATTTTGAATTTGTTCCCGGTTACACCAACATTTCAACGCCCATCAGTCAGGTGATGCTAGACCGAAAAGGAGTTTGCCAAGATTTTTCACATTTGGCCATCGCATGCTTTCGAAGCATTGGTCTTCTGGCAAAATACATGAGCGGATATATCGAAACCTTACCACCTCCCGGACAAACAAAATTGAAAGGTGCAGATGCTTCTCATGCGTGGTTGGCTGTGTATGCACCCAACTTAGGCTGGATAGAAATTGACCCTACAAATAATGTTGTGCCTAAAGAACAACATGTCTTGCTTTCCTTTGGAAGAGATTACAGTGATGTTCCTCCAATAAAGGGGGTAATCATGAGTGGAAGCGGTCATAATTTATTGGTCTCTGTTGATATGGAAGCTATAGAATAATTAATTTTGCACATGCAATTCTTTCGACTCTGCTTTTTTCTTTTAGGACTTTTTTTAGTCTTTTCTCAAAATCTTCATTCGCAATCTTTTAAACTCGAATTGGGAATAGACACCAATTGGTTTGAAAGTGACAAAAATTTCATCACTGTTGGGGGAATAAAAAAAACTTACTTCAACACAAGAATCTCAAATCCTGTGGTTTATGTGAAAATAAGTTGCCATGAAAGCCAATTCAATTTCAATGAACTTGAAGACTTAAAAATATTGCAAAGTGCAGATTTTGAAGTTATTGATAGTTTCAGCGTAATTGAAAAGAATTATGTTGGTAAAATCCGATTCAAAGATCTGATCATTTCTGATTTTTTATCCATCCAAATGGAAATCAAAAAAAAACAACAAAACAGAAAGAAAGAAATCTTCGAGCTTCAACCCATTCTAGAAACATTTGTTTCAGTGAAATTAGAAAGTGAAGAAGCATTTGTGGG
>JBDNDT010000034.1:0-11598 GCA_046718985.1 Cytophagales bacterium | reverse complement strand
TATGTTTGAAAAACATAGAAAATGTGCCTTGAAATCATTTAATGGCACTTTTTAGTGCTTGTGAAAAATTATCTCGGACGACAGTAGTTCAAAATATAAATCTCGGAATTTAAAATCCCTTCTTCTCATTATCACTCACCTAAAGGAAACTTAATTGCGAATAGGTATCTTGGCATTTATCAAGATGTTCTGTGTCGCTATTAAAGAAACATTTCATTAAATCATTTCTTTGAAGGCTCAATTATAGCATCATGAAAGACTTTTAAAAGTGAGACAAAATCCTTACCGGTTTGAAAACTTAAATTGATGTTGCAACTTGGTGAACTTGAACAAAAAAATGATGCTTGTTCATGCTTAGATATTTGTGAAACCTCTTGTTTTGTAGCAGAATGAGTAAGTTCAGGAAACTTAAACCCCCTATCCCCTGCCATTCCACAACAGGTCTGTTCATTCGGGATTACCACTTTTTCAAAAATTGAATTCAGTATGTGTTTAGCTTTTTCAGCATTATTGAGTTTTTGAAGAGAGCATACAGGATGATGAAAAACGCTGTTCTTTTTTATAATTGTAGGTTTCAACTTCGGCAACAACAAATCATGTATAAAGTCCACACTGTCAATCAAATTGAGATGATGTTGTTTTGCAACGTCATTAAAATGTTGAGTACAAGAACTGGTGTCAAAAATGATTGGAATTGAGTGAGCATTTGGAGTTTTTTCAATCAATCGGGCAAGTTTTGAAGCCACTTCCATTCCTGATTCAAAAAAGCCCTTTGAGGAAAACGCCTGTCCGCAACATTGACCGCTCGGATTAATAAATTTAACTTTTAATCCGGCTAAATCACATAACGATTTTACATAAAATGAATCATGAGTGGATTGTGTACCCATCAATCTCGGTGCACAAGTTGAAAAAAATATCAAATCAGGATTGGTTTCTTCTGAACTGCGATGCGTTTTTGGGTTTTTGTTGAAATTTTTAGGAATGGTTCTTAAGCTAGTTTTCAGCATTTGTTTTGGGGAGATTCTTAAACCCATTTTGATAACAAATTCATATAAAAAGAGATTTCTAGAAACTCCTTTTGCCAATAAATTCGAAACAGTCGAGTTGTTTTCGTTTCTTATTTTCTTCACCATCTCACCCGTATTGATTTCAACCGGACAATCAACTGCACATAATCCATCAACTGCACAAGTGTCAGTGAGTTGATATTGAAGATTTTGAGGTAGTATTTTAGGAGAAAGGCCAAGACTTCTTCTAAGCTGAATCCTTTTTCTTGGGCTAAGTGTTAAATTTTTGCTTGGGCAGGATGGTTCACAGAATCCACATTCTATGCATTTGTCTATCAAAGGCTCAATTGCAGGACTGAATTTCAAATTCTTTAAATGAATATTCGGGTCATTATTGATGATAACACCGGGGTTGAAAAGATTATTCGGGTCAACCGATTGTTTTAACCTCTTCATCATCCCATAAATCTCTTTTCCCCATTCTAGTTCCACAAAAGGTGCCATATTCCTTCCTGTTCCATGTTCGGCTTTTAAAGACCCATTCAGCCCGGTGACCATCAAAACCAACTCGTCCATGAACGTGGCATAGTTTGAAATTTGGTTCTTTTGATTGAAATCAGGAGTTATCACAAAATGGAGATTCCCGTCTTTTGCATGACCGAAAATGATTGCATCTTTAAAATTAAATTTTAAAAATAGGGATTGCAATTCTTTTATTCCGGTTGCTAAGTGTTCAATTGGAAAAGCTACATCTTCTAAAACCACGGTTGTGCCACTTTTTCTCATTGCTCCAACGCTTGGAAAAAGACCTTTTCTGATTTTCCAAAGGTTTTTTTGAATGTATTGTTCCGTTGAAAACGAAATAGATTGATTGAAAACTGAATTTGATGCTAGTAGTTTTTCAACAACAAATTGAATTTTGTTTGTTAATTCATTTTCAATATCTGATTGAAACTCACACAACAATGCGGCGTGGTTAGAAATTTCATGATTGATATATTGTTTGATTTCAGGCAAATGCTGTACTGATTTCAAAGAATTTGCATCCATGAGTTCAACTGCTTCGGCTCCCAAATCAATTAAAAGAGGGATGATTTCGCAGGCCTTTGTAATATTCTCAAAAATCAAAAGAGAGGTAGCTTTGAAGGGCATATCTTCAAATGTTATCATGGTGACATCTGAAATAAAAGCTAGAGTACCTTCAGAACCGACTAACAAGTGAGCAAAAATATCCATTGGGTGTTCATAGTCAATGAATGCATTCATACTATAACCCATGGTGTTCTTGATTTGATACTTTTTCCTAATCAAAGAATTTATTGTACTATCAGAATTGATTTCATTCCTGATTGACACAATTTCTTTGCACAATTGGTTTTCATTTGTTTCAAAAAGTGAGTAATCACTTGTTTTTTCAGTTGAATAGGAATTTCCATTCGGCATCACCCAACTGATGTATTTAATGCTATGATAAGAATTCTTTTTCACACCACAGCACATTCCACTGGCGTTGTTGGCCACAATTCCTCCAATCATAGCGGCTTGAATTGATGAGGGGTCAGGGCCTATTTTTCTTTTATGTTTGCTTAAATAATGATTGACAAATCCACCTGTCAAACCCGGTTGAATTTTTACCAATTGGTCATTTTTAAATTCGATTTTTTTGAAACCTCTTGAAATATCAATAGCAATTCCGTGGCCTACTGTTTGCCCCGAAAGACTCGTTGCGCCTGCTCGAAAAAAAAGAGGAATCAAATGTTGTGAACAGAATTGTATCACATCAATCACATCGCTTTCCGATTTTGCAAAAACAACACAGAGAGGTGTAATTTCATAAAATCCTGCATCTCTTGCATATACCATTAAATCAATCTCTGAATCTTTTATTTCAAGTTTTGGGTGAATTCTTTTAAAATTGGTTATTAAACTACGATTTTTTGAAGATGATTTTTGAAAATTCATTATAGCGATATTTTAGATTGCCTATTGTACTGTTTTTATTCTGAAAGTGTATTCCTCAATTTATTAAAGCGCAATTTTGCCAACAGATTATTACTTTGTGAGTTTGTTTCATATTGAACAAATCCAACATAAAATTATACGATTTAAAGTTTGTGAATTATGTTTGATTTAGGTTTTAAAATAACATTCCAAAACTATGAGAAAAATCAACAAAATCTTAGTCTCCTTGCTGTTATTGTGCAGCACATGGAGTTCAGCACAAAAACTAGCCGCATACTTTCCCAGCTACAGAAGTGGAGTAGTCAACAGCATGCAATGGGATAAATTAACGGATGTATATTTTGCTTTCATTAATGCAAACACAAACGGAACATTAATAACCACTAATCCAAGTGATGCAGTATTTGGTTTTGATCCAATCACTTTTGATGCAGTAAAAGTCAGATGTCAACAAAACAATGTAAGATTGCACATCTCAGTTGGTGGAGCCGACAAAGATTATCAAAGAGCTCAAAGGCTAAGAGACATTTCAAGAAATGCCACAGCTAGAAGTACTTTTGCCACTGCAATTGTAAACTTTGCTATCAATAATAATCTTGCGGGTATTAATTTAGATTGGGAGTTTCCTAATGAATCTATTGGAGGAGTTGGTGGAAACACAACAGATTTGTTCAATTTAACAAATGCAGTAAGAAATGCTATAAACTCATCAACAAGACCTGGTTTGGTTTTGGGAATTGCTGTTGGTGGTGAATGGGCAGGCACTTTCAGACACACTAACTACATCAGCACATCTGGCGCAAACAGTGTTTTGAATTTGTTTGACGAGTTCCATATCATGGCTTATGATTTTCCTCCCGGCACAAGTGGTTTGCCTTATAATGTTAATCACCACTCATCTGTAGCAGATGCGAAAAAATGTTTAGAGGAATGGAATCTTCAAAGAAACATACCTTATAGCAAAATGGTCTTGGGTGTACCTTTCTATGGGAGAACTTCTTCAAGAGGAACTGGAAATGACATAGACAACATGTACAATAGATTTTCAAATTCAAATCCTTCTTCAGCTTTTGCAAATGCCAATGGAAGCTTCACTGCAAACGGAGTAACATGGTATTATGATTCAAAAACCCAACTGGATGCAAAAATTGATGATGCTATTGGAAGCAAAGGTTGTATGGGTGTATTTATTTGGGACTTAGGGCAAGATAGAACAGACCAGTTCTCTTTGCTATCAGCCATGAAGACAAAAGTGGATGCAGCTTGTCCGATTGGAACACCTAATTTAGGACCCGATGTAGGGTTTTGTAGTGGATCTGTCACTTTGAATTCAAATTTACAAACAGCATCAGGAAGAACCTTCACATGGCAAAAAGATGGAGTAAACATTTCAGGATTTGTTAATAGCACCACTGCAACAACTTACAATACAAATCAAGGTGGCGTTTATAAAGTGATTGTAAAGCAAGGAAACTGCCAAAAAGAAGATGAAATTGTGGTTCAAGCTGGGGCAAGTTTCACAGCTAACGGAGCAACTCGTTGCGGTGCAGGTTCAGTTACTCTTTCTGTGAATGCAAGTGAAGGCAATTATGATTGGTTTGATTCTCCGGCCGGTGGTTCTAAATTACTCGAAGGTGGTTCAGGAAACGGAGGAGGCAGATCTTTCACTACAAACGTTACTGCAACAACTGATTTCTATATTCAAAAAAACACTGGTTCTCAAACCTTCTCGGCAGGCAAACAAACATTTAGTAACTCTCCACTTGATGTTTGGAATGAAGGTGCAAAGAATGATAACAATACAAAACCAAAATTTGCTCAAAAACTAAGAATCTTCACTGATGTGACCATAGCTTCTGTGAAGGTATTTAAAAATACTGGTTACGCTGTTCCTGATGCTAAAGTAATTATTTACAAATCGAACGGAGCCACTGTTCACGCCGAATCAGCGACTTTGAACATTGGGTCATCTGAATCAGTTGTTGTTGTTCCTGTCAATATCACTTTGCAAGGAACAAGCACTGGAACTGATTATTACATTGCCATTTATTCAAATAACAATGGTGGTGTTTTTTATTTGGATAGAAACCAAGGAGCTTCTGATTACACTCAAGCGGGTGTATTTACTTTGAACAGATTTGCTTACAGATCATTCACAGGTGATTTCGGAATTTCAGGTTCTGAACAAACTCACTATGGTCAATTATTTGACATCCAAATTACCACAGGTATTCCGGATCCATGTGGTCGCGTGAAAGTGACAGCAACGGTGAATCCGGGTGCTGATGTCACTAAAATAGCAAATCCTGTTGCTCATAGATTGTGCCCCAACGCTGATGGTGTGGTAAGAATCAACAACTCTGAATCTGGAGCAACTTACCAATTGGTTCAAGGAACAACAAATATCGGTAGCCCGGTAGAAGGCAATGGGAGCACAATCAACTTAACCGTTCCTTCAAATGTGTTGTTAGCGGGTTTAAATGTCTTCAACGTGAATGTTGCGAAAATTGGTTGTGGAGCATCTCCTTTGACTGATACTGTAGGTTTCAATGTCACTCCTTTCCCTAATGTTTCTTATACAGCTTCATCTTCAGCAGCAGTTTGCTTAGGAACAAATGCAACGGTTAACCTTTCCGGTTCTCAAACCGGAAGATCTTATCAAGTTTTCAACGGTGCGAATGCATTAGGCACAGCGGTTGCAGGAACAGGCAATGCTATCACATTATCAGTGCCTACCAACAACCTTTCTGCAGGAATGAACTCATTAGTAGTAAGAGTGTTGACAACAGGTTGTTCAAATACTGATATCACTGACACTGTTGGTGTTAGGGTAAATGCTATTCCTGCTCAACCATCAACTATAACTACACCTTCTACCCTTTGTGTTGGAACGGCAGCACCATTTAGTGTGACCAATGTTTCAGGGGTAACTTATAACTGGACTTCTGCAACGGGCACAATCACCGGTTCAGGAAATGCAGTGAACATCAATTATTCATCTGCCGGAGCAAAAACCGTTTCTGTGACCGCAACTCAAAATGGTTGTACAAGCACAGCAAGAACTGCTGAGGTGACGGCAACTGCAGTGCCTGCTCAGCCTTCAGCCATTCAAGGAAACACTGATTTATGTACTAACATTGCCTCACAATATAGTGTAACCAATGTTTCAGGTCTTACTTATAATTGGACATCCGTTGGTGGAAACATCACAGGGACAGGAAATTCTGTAAGCATCTCTTATTCTACTATCAGCTCAAAAGTGATTTCAGTGACAGCCTCTCAAAATGGATGTGTGAGTCCTGCAAGAACTTTGAATGTGATGGTGAATGCACCTGTAGCTCCGGGCTTAACCTACACTAACGTGGTTAAAACTTTCGGTGATGCTGCATTCAATATGACAGCAACTTCAAACTCTTCCGGTGCCATAACTTATTCTGTAGTGAGTAGCACACCATCGGGCATTGTTTCTATCAATCCAAACACCGGATTAGTAACTATCACAGGAGCCGGCTCAGCAACCATCAGAGCATCTCAAGAAGCAAATGGTTGTTTCACTGCTTTAACAAGAGAAGCTACATTGTTGGTTAACAAAGCTAACAGAACAATCACTATCACTTCGCCAAATTCAGGACAACAAGGCACTTCGGTGAACCTTACAGCAACAGTTAATCCATCTGCATCTGTGCAATGGTCTGTTGCAAATGGAACCGGATCAGCTTCTGTTTCAGGAAGTTCAATGTCGTTGGTTTCTAATGGAACTGTCACAGTGACGGCTACTGTTCCCGCTGATGCAAATTATAATTTAGCTACAACAAACCAGTCGTTTACCATTTCAGCGCTCACAACACCAAGCCTCACATTCAACAATGTGACCAAAACTTTTGGTGATGCTCCATTCAACATGACAGCTTCTTCAAATTCACCGGGTGCAATCACTTATAGCATCGAATCGGGAGCTTCATTTGCAAGCATCAACTCAAGCACAGGTCAAGTGACCATTTTAGGTGCAGGAAATGTGGTGGTGAGGGCTTCTCAGGCTGCAAGTGGAACTTTTGCTGCAACAAGCATCACCGCTAATTTAACCATTAACAAAGCCCAAGGAACTGTTAATATAACTTCTGCAAATTCAGGAGATGTAGGAAACAGCATAAATTTAACAGCTACCAGCAATTCTTCAGGGACTTTAACATGGTCAATCATTCAAGGTACAAGTGCAAGCGTTTTGGGAAGCACTTTGAGTCTGACTTCACAAGGTCAGGTTACTATTCAAGTTTCTTTAGCTGAAACTGCAAATTACACCGGAACAACAGCAACTCAAGTGGTCACAGTTAACGGTCCTAATTCAGTGTTTAATCCATCATTTGGCTTTGCACCGGCTCTTCAAGTTGTTCCTAACCCTGTAATTAACAATGCCAAAATTAATGTAAGCATTGCACAAGGCGGCAACATGAAACTTGAATTGATTGCTGTTGACGGTTCTTCATCAGCAGTGATTGCGGATGAGTTTGTTTCAGCAGGACAATACTCTTATGATATTGTTTCTTTAAGGGCAGGAATGTATGTTGTGAAATTGAAACTTGATAACAAGGTTTACACAACATACCTCATCAAACAATAGAATAGTTTAAAGTTTAAGATTGGAAAAAGGTCACCTTTAAAAGGTGGCCTTTTTTTTTGAAAACCAATTTTAAGTGAGTTAAATGCTACAAGCAATTATAAGTTTTGTACAGTATCATGCATAAAACTCTCAGAGCCTTTGCTAAAACTAAGAATGGAAGAGGATGCGAGATGTTCATTTTCAAGCCTTAGATTACAAAGAATATATCTTAATCGGTGGCATGAAAGTGATTATTCATCATATGGGTCACATTGTGGAATCGGCGCAAATTAGGCAGGAGCATCAAGACCATACTAAGGTCTTTACTTGGGATTTCAAAGAGGTAAACGATGGGCTTTCTACCCCTTTCGAACTTTTGAAAGTCCATCTTTTCATTTCAGAATAATACACCTTCGGAATGTCTGTTTTCCAACTAAAACCCGCAGAAGTCACTGCTCTTGAAATCAACCACTGGGTTTCGTAGAACATCGAAAGAGGCTTACATTCTGTCTTTTTTGTCCATTCACTAGGAAAGGCTCAGCATCTTTTGCAATAGCTAGACCCTCAAACCAAGGATTTTGTGCATGGCTCAATATATAAAAAAACCTTCCAAACCATCGAAAACATGGGTTTGCAATTGATGCCTTACAACCATATTTCAACATTTGATACGAAATCTTCGAATGCCAATGTTTTTGTATTTGCGCCCTAGTGCTTGAATTCAAATAGTGTTGATAAATTGAAAAACACTCAAAAATCTTGTCTTTCTGGTAAGATACAGATATGATGAAACAAAAAGCGAATGTGGAGTAATTGACGTTTTTCAATCGATGTGATTTAATGGACATTTTGCAGGCTATTTATTTTTCAATAATGGAACTTTTTTCGAATATTTGGTTGGTAGTGGTTTTGTGATAAGCGACTATGTTGATTTCAATGAACAAAAAAAAGTTGTTGATCAAACTGCTTGTGAGTTTGTGGTTTTTACCCTCAGTTTCGCAGCTTTCATGACATATTATTTATCGTAAATCGGTCTGAATGCAACTGAGGTGAAAATATCTTATGCTGATGAGAACGAATTAGTGACAAACTCTATGTTGTGATTTTCTTTTGAACCAAAAAGAATAAGAAAAAATCTTCTTAAGAAAGAAAATTTGAGTAGCCTTGCGCGAGGGATGCGATGGGCAGAAGCAAAAGAGGCCAGTGCGAGTCGAGCTCTAAAGCAGCCCTGCATGAAGTGTGCGCCCGAAAGAAAAAAATCTGTTTTATAGTCAGTCCAAACCTAAGTATGGACTTGTTTTTTTTTTAAAATATCTTTCTGAAACATAATTTTGAAAAATAAATCTTATTAACCATGAATCAATTCAAAAATTTAGTTTTTGGGCTTTGCCTTTTCTTTTTTGCTTTTGTGCATTGCCAAAATGAACCATCAGCTGAATATTCTGAAACAATCGTCGGAACTGAACCTCATCAAGAAGTTTCAGAAAAAGAAGCCACTGCACACATTATATTGTATGATGACAAGAAAATAGAGAATCAAGAAGCATTTCTTGAAAAAGATAACAATGGTTTTGAAAGAGAAAAGACGAACTACAGGCCGGAGTTTCCGATGAGCGAGAAAAAAATAAAAAAATTCAACCGTTTGAAAAACAGGCTAGACAAAAAAAGAGGTGCTGGGGTTCTTCTTTCCGTCTTGTTTGCTTTGGCTAGTTTGGCTTCTATGTTTTTTGGCTTGTCTATGGTTGCCAATAGGAAAAAAAACGGTTGGTGGCTTGTTCTTTTAGGATTGCTTTTTTATATAGTAGGTGCTTTAATTGATGAAGATGGAAGACTTGTTATGGGTATAACCTTTTTAATTTTAGCAATGGTGATGCTTGTTTTAGGTCTAATCTGGTTGAATTTTGGATTGATTTTGGGTAGCGTGCCTTTGATAGTCTTGGGTGGTCCTTTGTTGATTTAGTTTCTGCAATACCTCATGAATTACTAGGGTATGGTTCTCAAATCTATGAAACTTTCGAAGTGCTGACTGAGTAACGATGTTTTTGAAGACTCTATTCATTGTTTGTCAGCCGGATGCTATTTGGAGATAGACAAAAAAGTGAAGCTAAACCTATTAAAGTTTTCGTAGTGAGGCAATAACATCATATGCCTGAATTTCAAAGCCACCTATTAAATTTATTTTTTTGGTGGCTTTTTTAATTGAAATCTTTTTGAAAGATTTTGTTAGGCTAAGCTATTGAAATTTGAAAACCAATTTTAAGTGAGCTAAATGCTACAAGCTATTATTTGCTTCGAACAATTGATATAATTAAATGAAATTCTTCTCAATTGAACAAGCTTTGATTCTGTCAACTAACGTTTTTCTAGAAAATAGTTCCTAATTTTGCCGCCTATCTTTACTATCTCACAACAAAATGGAAGCGAAAGCGATTAGGCAACAATTCTTAGACTTTTTCAAAAGCAAGCAGCATTTGATTGTTCCTTCTGCCCCTTTGGTGCTTAAAAATGACCCTACCCTCATGTTCACCAATGCCGGCATGAACCAATTCAAAGATTATTTTTTGGGAAATGCTATACCCAAAAGCAGAAGAATCGCCGACACCCAGAAATGTTTAAGAGTCACAGGAAAGCACAATGATTTGGAAGATGTGGGACATGACACTTATCACCACACCATGTTCGAAATGCTTGGCAACTGGTCATTTGGTGACTATTTCAAGAAAGAGGCTCTGGAATGGTCATGGGAATTGTTGACTGAGGTTTACAAATTGCCCAAAGACAGGCTCTATGTTTCCGTTTTTGGTGGTGATGAAAAAGAAAAACTAGGAAAAGACGACGAAGCTTTCGAAATATGGAAAAGATTGGCGGGAGAAGACAAAATTATTTATGGCTCAAAAAAAGACAATTTTTGGGAAATGGGCGACACAGGTCCATGTGGACCTTGTTCTGAAATTCACATAGACCTGAGACCGGACGAAGAAAGAGCCAAAGTGCCCGGGAAAGACAGAGTGAACAATGACGACCCTCAAGTGATTGAAATCTGGAACAATGTGTTCATTCAGTTCAATAGAAAATCTGACGGGAGCTTAGAACCTCTGCCTGACAAACATGTGGACACCGGAATGGGCTTCGAACGTTTGGTAAGGGCTATCCAAAACAAAACCAGCAATTATGACACGGATGTTTTCCAGCCTCTTTTGCAATTTATTGCCCAAAGTTCTGGAATTGCTTATGGCAAAGAAGAAAAAACTGATATAGCCATGCGTGTGATGGCAGACCATGTGCGTGCTGTTTCTTTTGCCATTGCTGATGGTCAATTGCCGAGCAATAACAAAGCGGGATATGTGATTAGAAGGATTTTGAGAAGAGCTGTTCGATATGGATATACTTTTTTAGGTTTCAAAGAACCTTTTATCTTCAAATTGGTGGACATATTGGCTAACCAGTTTGACGGAGTATTTCCTGAACTCACCGCTCAAAAAGATTTCGTAGCCCGGGTGATTCAAGAAGAAGAAGTTTCTTTTTTGAAGACTTTAGACCGTGGTTTGAAATTGCTGGAAGATTATTTCAGCCAAAACAAATCCAAAACTGTAGATGGCAAAACTGCCTTTGAGCTTTATGACACTTTTGGTTTTCCATTTGATCTCACAGCCCTTATAGCCCGTGAAAACGGATACGAAGTGGACCAAAAAGGTTTCGATGAACAAATGAAAATCCAGAAAGAACGCTCAAAAGCTGCCACTAAAGTGGAAGCCGGAGATTGGGTGATTGTGGATGACAGCACAGAGAAAGGAGAATTCGTAGGCTATGACCATCTTGAAGCCATGGCTAAGATTGTCAAATACCGTCAAGTAAAATCTAAATCAGGACAAACTTATCAACTGGTGCTGGATACCACCCCTTTTTATGCTGAAAGTGGCGGGCAAGTCGGCGACAAAGGGCATTTGGAAATTAACGGAGAAAGAATTGCGATTTTAGATTCCAAAAAAGAAAACGATATGCAAGTGGTGTTTGTGGAAAAGCTTCCTC
>JBDNDT010000339.1:0-3614 GCA_046718985.1 Cytophagales bacterium | reverse complement strand
TTCGGAACTCCTTCGATAGCTTCTCAAAACTTTGATGAATTAGGCTTTTCAGCAGCTGAAATTGCGCAATTTGAATTTACCATCAATAATTATGTTGATTTTCCATTTGTGGGTTTAGTTAATTACAACCCCCATTTGAAGTATGTTGACCTTAAAAATCATGGATATTTCATTCTTGACCTCAACAAATTCAGAACAAGAGCCGATTATTTTTATGTGCCTACTGTCACTGAAAAAGCTGATGGCGAACGTTTTGCCATAGGAATTAACGTGAAAGAAGGAGAAACCTTCATTGAAGGAAAAGAACTTGAATCACCTGCTTCTCCAAAAGTCAAACAAGACATTCCTGCGCCAAACAAAAAATTGGTAACCAACTTGAAAAACGACCTAAAACCCGTTATTTTCCAAGTTTATCCCAACCCGGCAAAGGATTATATCTTGTTGCACCACGGCATTTTGAAAGAAGATGTTCAAACATTGAAAATCACCAATTCGCAAGGCAGAACTGTGAAAACTTTCAGCAAGTCAACAGCGCAGGCTGGTTTGTATGAAATGGAGTATTATGTGGGTGATTTGCAAGCCGGGACTTATTTTGTGGTGGTTGAAACCAAAAAAGGAGGTAAAGCAGTAAGCAAGTTAATCAAAGAATAATTTTTCTCAGTTGTCAATTTTGACAGCGAGATCATTTTAATTAGCAAAAAAACTGACCCTATTTCGGGTCAGTTTTTTTTTTGATTAGTGGTTTGTTTGGCTTTTGGAGACAGTTCTGTATAGGTTAAATATAGTCCTTACCAGTTTAAAGAAATAAAAACAATTATTTCTATTGACATGTAAACATCCATTTATTTTATCCCAATTAAAATTAAATGCTTAATCGAAATCCTAATAAAAATCTGGTGCCTTGAATGGGTGCAAAATTGTAAGTCGGATCAAAAGAATATCCTTGTGGATTGTTTACCGGATCGTTAACTTTTTTATCAAATGGATCATTGGGTCTGAGAATCGGATCTTTTGGAATGAAATTCAAGAGGTTTTTAATGCCTGCATAAAAGTGTAGTTTTTCGGTTTTGCTATAAGTGATTTGAATGTTTTGCAAACTAAACCAGGGTGAATATTCCGGTCTGAAATCGTTTTCAACAACAGGCAAACGCATAGGAGAATAGACCACTCCTGTGTAATCAATGGTGGTTTTCAGTTTTTTCAAATGATAAGATACTAAAAAGTTTCCTTGATAACGAGAAGTATGAATTTGGGTTCTTTTTTCCAAATTTCCCAAGCTGTCTTTTTCAGAGACAAAAACATCAAGGATGGTGTTTCCAAGTTTCACTTTTAATCCATTCACAAAATTAGCTTCCAATCCTAAGCTGAAACCTCTTGAAACGGCGTTTCCACTCAAGTTGTCATAAATGATTTTGTTGGGGTCGCTGTCATAATCAGGCAAAATTCTATTGGTGAAAAAAGTGTAAAATATTTGGCTTTCAAGGTTGAAAAATCCGACTGAATGGCTGAAGTTACTGTTGTGAGAGAGGTTAAAATTCCAACTTCTCTCCGGTTTCAGCTCATTTTTGATTTCAACAGTTCTTGCTCCGGAAAGTGCGGCATGGTCTTCAGTGAACAGGTTAACAACCCTAAATCCGTTTCCGATGTTGAATCTGAACAAATGATTTGAATTCAAATTGTATTTGTAACCAATTCTTGGGGCTAAAATGGGTCCGTGAATATTATGAATGTCTAATCTAGACCCTATCAATAGCTTGTGTTTTTCAGATATAGCCCATTCATTCTGAGCGAAGAGACCCGGCATCACTTGATGGTTGAATTTGAGTCTTGAGCTGTCACCATCAATGAATGAAATAGGGGTATTGTCTTTCAAAGATAAGACCCTGAATGTTGCTCCGGAGGTGAGATGATGTCTCAGTCCGATTTTTTGTTGCCAAACAAGCTGAGAAAAATAAGTATGTTGAACAGCGGCATATAAAGTTTCTCCATAAACAGAGTTTTGGTCGTGGAAATTGTAAGAATTGTTCCATGTCAAATCTGCTTTCGTAGGCAATTGATAGGATGATAGCAATTCAACTCTTTTGGTGAAAATAGATTCACCGTATATAGAATCACTTCCTCTCCATTCTCGAGACCAGTTGGTTTGACCTCCCCAACGGTCTTCATAAAACAATCGAGTAGCAAGGCTAAAGTTTTTATTGTTTTTTCTGAGGAATTTATATTTCAAGAAAACAGAGCCTCTGTGTTGGAGAGTTACATCAGTGAAGCCATCGCCGTTTTTGTCTATCTTCTCTCCAAAATTAAAATAATTAGTACCCAGAAGAAAATGATGCTTCTTCACGCTTTTAGACAATGAAAAGTCTAGATTGTGCTCAGCCCAAGACGTGCTGTGAAGGTCTAAGTTTAGTCTATCGCTTTTTTCGGGAGATTTGGTGATGATGTTGACTATTCCGCCCACGGCATCTGAACCATATAATGTAGAAGTAGGTCCTTTCACAATCTCTATTCTTTCAATCATGTTATTGGGGATTCCCATCAAACCATAAACACTTGAAAGCGAACTCACGATTGGCATTCCATCAATCATCACCAGCGTATATGGCCCTTCGAGTCCATTGATGTGGATGTCACCGGTGTTGCACACATTGCATAGTAACTGAGGTTGAACTCCGTTCACCATTTGCAAAGCTTGGAAAAGATTTGGTGTTGCATTTCTCTTGAAAAACTTCTCATTGTAAACCTCGACAGTTGTCACTGAATTTGAAAGATAGCTTTCTTGCATGTTGTCTGTAATCACCACTTCATCTATGGTGTTGTCGAGTGCTTTCAATTTGAAGAGAAACAATTGACCATCTGAGTTGAGATTTACTTTTTTCTCTGTTTTGAAATGACCAATCATGCTGACAGTGATTTTGATTTCTCCTGCATTTGCAATGAAATTAGCCCTACCTAGGGTGTCAGTAAGTTTATGATTTTTTTCAACAGTCACGACAGCACCAATTAAAGGACTGTTGTCTTCATCTCTCACTTCGACCCAAAAACCCATTGATTGAGATGATGCAAAATGAGGTGGCAGACAAAAAACCATCAAAAAAGCCATTCTTACTAATTTCATTTTTGTCTTTGATTGAAAAAATGACCAAAAATCTGATATAATAACTACCAAAATTTGAAAACAATAAAGACTAGATTTTAACGCTTTCATCAATTCTAAGATTTAAAATATTCTCGTTCTAAACGAAACGAGGCATCCACACTTAATTCTTGCACTTTTAGTCATCACATTTTTTGATTTTCTCAAAGCCTCTTAACTATTAATTAAGCAACACTTAACCAAAGAAATGTGAAATAACAATGCAAATATAGTTTGGCAAATCAGAAAACAAAAGGAATTTTTAGACTAGCCTAAAAATAATTTTAGGCTAGTCTAAATTTTAGATTCAGAGTTGAAAAAGTTAATAGGATGATGATTAAGAAAATTTGAGATTTCCGCTAACTTCAGAAAAAATCAATATTCTTTTGTCTCTATATTAAATCCAGATATAATAATTACTCTATTTTTCTCATCAAATCAATCAACAAATCTGCCATTTGCTGATGAGTTTTTGCACTCG
>JBDNDT010000338.1:0-3627 GCA_046718985.1 Cytophagales bacterium | reverse complement strand
GATCTGTTTAATTTTGTTTGCTGACTAAATTTAAACAAAAAACCCCGAATTTGACGCTATTTAGCTCTTTTCGTGGTTGATTCTAATTAATACTAATTAATTGTCAAGTGTTTATAGACTTGAAGAAAGGTCTAATTGATTGTCAAGTATTTATAGGCTTGAAGGAAAGCCTAAGTAAGTAGTAGCTACATGGCTTCAATCCCCTAAAAGTTCATTGATTTCCTACAAATATCAAATCATTCAAAGCTTAAATCCAATCACCAACACATCGTCTATCTGCTCTCCTTCACCTTTCCAATCATCAAAGGTTTTGCTAATAATTTTTTCTTGTTCAGCAAAGCTTAATTTGTGCATATTCAAAAAGAGTTCTCTCATGCGTTTGTATGTGAATTTTTTATCATTAGGTCCTCCAAATTGATCAGGGAATCCATCAGAAAACAAATAAAAACAATCATCGGGTTCAATGTTAATAAGATGGTTGCTGAATGGTTTCATGTGTGACATGACTGAAATTCCAACCGGCATTTTATCAGCTTTGATTTCAATCAACTCATTGTTTCTGATGTAATATAGCGGATTTTGTGCACCCGCATATTGTAGAGTTCTGTTTTCATGATCAATTATGCACATTTGCAATTCCATACCGTCTTTGGTGTTATTGCTCTCTTGCTGAAGCGCTGTTATCACTTGTTCTCTCATTTCATTCAACATTTCAGCAGGTGAAATACCGGGTCTGTCATTGAATTTATTCAACAAAGTGTGACCTATCATGCTCATGAAAGCACCCGGAATTCCATGACCCGTGCAGTCAACAGCTGCAATGAATGACTTTCCCATTAAATATTCATACCAATAAAAATCACCACTCACAATGTCTTTTGGTCGGTAAAAAATGAATGAATCAGGAAGATAAGTTTTCACATAGTCTATGGTCGGCAAAACAGCATCTTGAATTCTTTTAGCATATCGAATACTATCTAAAATGCTTTCATTTTTTTCTTCAACCAATTTTTTTTGTTCTGCAATGGCAGTGTTTGCATCTATTAGCGCAAGTCTTGAAATGATTTCTCTTTTGTTAAGATTGTATCTAGTTTGAACCAAGATAATGGACAAAATAGCTACGAAAGCAGTGAGTAAACCTCCATTTTGAAGGATAGTTTCCAGATTGTGCGTTGAAAGCAATCCTAAAAAGATAATGTTTGAAAGTAAAGATGCTAATATAAAAACAATAGAATATTTAAGTTCCCAAAGCAAGAGCAAAGCTGCACCAATAAAAAGAGCAATATAAGCCAAAGTGTGTTTCAACATTTGCTGTTCATCCATGAAACACCACATGATGGCGTTTTGCTTCACGATGATGATGGCAGAAATGAATACCATATATTCTGAAGGATACTTTAGCTTTTTATACAAAAAAAGATTAACAGCAATCAAAAAAGAATCAAAAAGCCTAAGTTGCAAGAAAAATACCCATTGGTCAGGAACATTAATGTAATCAGTGAAGAAAAAAAATACATTAAAAAAAACAGCCACCAAAGAACCCGTATAATGATATTTTGCTGCTGTTTTTTTGAGTTCGATTTTCCAGTTTTCCATAAATTTATTTAGCCAGTGTTCAGCTTACCAAGTCAAAACGAGGATATCTATAATTAAGTTTTTTGTTTTTTCTTTTTAGCTGCGGGGAACAAAATATTATTAAGGATTAAACGATAACCCGGTGAATTTGGATGCAAATTCATATCTGTTGGATCTTCACCGACAAAATGTTCATAATCTTCCGGATCATGCCCTCCATAAAAAGTCCATGTTCCTTTACCAATTACGCCGTGAATATATCTGGCTTCTCCCATTTCTTTGTTTTCACCCATGATGATAACATCACTTTTAACCAATGATTTTTTGAAAGCAGTGGTTTGCCCCATGAAGCCTTTTATGATGGTTTCATGGCTTTGGGTGAGCATGGTTGGCACCGGATCCCATTTGGCTGAAAATTGAAAAAGATTGAAATAATCATTTTTTTCTTCGACTTTCTTGGCTTGATTATTTGGTCTGCTGTCAATATTTGAATATTCGTAAGTGAATGGATCCAAGTATATTTGAAAGTTTTTAAAGGCAAACGTATTATTGAAGTCAAGTTTTTGTTGTGCATTTCTATCAGCCGGGTCTCCGTCAAACATTTCTTCACAAATGTCAGTGCCCTCGGCAGAAAGAGCAATGTCATAAGTATCAGTTGCAGAACACATCGCAAAAAGAAATCCCCCTCCAAGACAGAAATCTCTAATTTTTTTTACTGTAGCTAATTTTAAATGGGAAACCTTTTGATATCCATGCTTTCTTGCCGATGCTTCATATGATTGCTGTTGTTGAATATACCAAGGGAAGTTTCTATACATTGAGTAAAACTTACCATATTGCCCTGTAAAATCTTCATGGTGCAAGTGCAACCAATCATATTTAGACAGTTCATTACCTAAAATTTCATCATCATAAACAACAGTATAGGGAATTTCGGCATAAGTGAGCACTAAAGTCACCGCATCATCCCATGGAAGCTTGTTTTTAGGAGAATAAACAGCGATTTTAGGTGGTTTATCTAATTTCATCAAATCCATGTTCACATCAGGATTTGCAATTTGGTCAGCAATTTTCTGAAATTCTGCGCTTGAAATGGTTTGATAAGAAACACCTCGAATCAACAATTCTTCTTCGAATTTTTTAAAATAATCAAAAGCAAAGCTACCTCCTTTGTAATTAAGCATCCAGTCCACGCTCACATCGTTGCTTAATACCCAATAGGCAACTCCATAAGCTTTTAAATGATTGGATTGGCTGTTATCCATTGGAATTAAGATTTTTGTGGCATTTGCAACAGCACAAAAAACAATCATAAAGTTAACCAACCAATGTTTGAAACTGAACATGAATGGAGAATTATTGAGACCTAAACGCATACGTAATCGAGTTTTCTGAAATCACATTACTAAATTAAGGAATAATTTTTGTTTGGTACGATTTTTATTAACAAATTTGTGATATGTAACTTTCTGAATATATTTGCATCAATTCGACAAATTCATTTATGAGGAACTTTTTTCTAGGATTTTTTAGCTTAGCTGTCATCAACCTAATAACGGCTGGTAATATTTCGTTGTCAGGTGTTTATCAAGGTAAAAATTTATATGTACAAAACCCATTCACCGGAAACTTAAAGGACTTTTGCGTTGAAGACGTCTTCGTGAACGAAGTAAAAGTGATGAGTGCAATCAAATCAAGTGTTTTCGAGATTGACCTCTCTCATTTAAAGTTGAATGATCCTGTAGAAATAAAAATCACCCATAAAGACGACTGTGCACCTAAAGTATTAAATCAACAAGTTATTAGAGTAACCAGTTCATTTCAGTTTGTTTCGTTTAATGTTGATGCTGAAAGCTTATCATGGGTAACAAAAGGAGAAAGAGCAAATGGAAAAGTTTTTATTGAGCAGTTCTTAAACAACTCTTGGAGTACTGCAAAAGAAATGCCCGGCAAAGGTTCGAGCACCATCAATAACTACAGCATCAGCGAAATGCATCATTCAGGTCTTAACAAATACAGAATTAAATATCTTGAAAAAGATGGTCAAGTATT
>JBDNDT010000337.1:0-3636 GCA_046718985.1 Cytophagales bacterium | reverse complement strand
TCACCAAAAATAGACATGTTAACGCGCTCAATTTCAGTCGTAAATTGTTCTATCGTTTCCAATATCTCTTTTTCTTTTGGATGCATTTTGTTTTCCATAACTATTACATTCCAAACGCAACATAGTGATATGGCTCACCCTGACGATGTGGACTAATCTGAATCGTCACTTTCTGTTCCATACGCCGCAGGAAAGTTAGCAGTTTATCGGTTGTAAATCGGTCAAAATGTCCCCGCATCAAATGAGAAACCTCCGCCTGCTTCACCCCAAGAAATTCTGCAATCTCGCGCTGTTTCAACTTTTTTTGCTGTAATAACTGCACCACGTGAGAACCAATCAGCGCGCGGGACTGCAGTTCCTCTGCATCCGCAAGCCCCAGATCAGCGAATACATTACCGCTACCTGTTTCAAACTCTATTTCGTTATACTGTTCCATGTTTTTCAAGCTCCTGTGCGTCTTTATAGCGTTTGATAATCACATCAACATCCTTTGTGGGTGTGGCAATGCCGCTTTTGGATTTCTTATGAAATACATGCAGAATATAAATCCTGCCTCCCAGCTGCAATGCCTGCACACAACGATAGGCTTCCTTGTCATGCTTGAGAGCTATTTCAAAAACCCCACTGCCTACTCCCTTAAAAGGCTTGGTGTCCGTTGGAATAACCCCAGATTGCATCAAATGCAATTTGTAGCCTATCTTCTGTCGCACCTCCTCTGGGAATGCAAGCAACGTTTTGCGTGTATCCCCCAACCATATAATTGGTCGCTGCTGAGATGGATTATCTGCTTTTGCCATCAATCACTCTTTTCATATTATAGGAAAATTCCTATATACACAAGTACGAAATGATGCACAAGTTTTTTTGTTGATAACGCACCATTTGAAACAAAAATCATTATATGTGTTTCATAGCACATACGGCGATGCAGCGCAAGTCATGGGAAGTGTGCGAACGCCTGCTAGATACGGGCGAAAGGATGGCTTATATTGAAACAGAATTAGCAATAGTGTTTCATGGTTTGAATTCTCCAGCTATTGACCTGCTCCCCGTAATTTAATCCAGTTTTGATTAGAGTCTGCTGTTTTCCAACAAAGAGGAGTGTACATTATGAAGGGGTGATTTACGGAAGCACAGATCAGTTGTTGCATTAAAGTCTGTCATTGAATTATCTGTTATTTTAACCATATCATTATAAATAACCTTTGCAATACTATGCGCCAAATCAACAGGAACAGCATTACCTATCATTTTATAACCAGCTGATAAATTACTATAATATAGAATAAAATCGTCTGGGAAAGTTTGAATTCTTGCACATTCTCTTATTGAAAGCCTTCGATAAAGATGTTCTTGATTAGGCACAAATTGCCTAACATTCTGCTCAATAAAAAGCATTTTTGGAGCTTGTGGATGCAAAGGCGCATGCCTTCCACCCGCCTGAATGGTGAAGGACACCTCCTCCCAAGAACGCACACGATTTCTAGACATAAAGATTGTTGAGAACCCGCCAATCATATATTCATGATTAGGAATTATACAATTTGCACCATTTGTTTTTTGCGTTTCTTTGGCCGGGAGAACTGAATCTCTCAAATCCCATATTGCATCCTTCAATGTAAATTTATTAACTAAAGGGAGTGGGAACGTAAACTTTGTGTTTAGCTCTTTTCTATACCCAATAAAGAACACACGCATTCTATCTTGTGGAACCCCGAAATCACTGGCATTTAATAATGCAAACGATAGTGTGTATCCACTTTCTCTAAACATTTCCTTTATATTTTCCAAAGCCTGTCTATTTCTGGGCAGAAGCATACCAGAAACATTCTCAGCTAAAAAAAACAAAGGTTTTTTATCTCTAATAATTCTTATGAAATCAAAAAATAGCTGCCCTCTTTTATCATTTATTCCCCTTAAGGCACCTGCTTCACTCCAACTTTGACAAGGTGGACCTCCTATAATTCCCACGCAATCGGGAATATCATTCGATGGAATGTCTGTGATGCTTCTTTTGTCAAGAATTGTTTCAGGATAGTTTTTTTCAAAAGTTTCCCATATTTCCTTATCATATTCGTTTGCCCAGATGACATTAAACCCAGCTTTTTTGAATCCTATATCTAATCCCCCAGCACCAGAAAAAAGAGAAACAATATTCACTGCAATACCTCATGATTATTTTCAATTGAAAGCTTGTTAGTTATTAAAGAATGAGGCGCGCCAATTAGGTTAATATCAAACTTTAATGATGCTTCAATTCGTGAACTGGCATTGTGAATTCTAAAAGAAAGCTTCCAACCGTTATCAAGAGAAATGATTACTGTATTTTTTGATTCCTGTTTATAAGATATATCAGTGATAACAGTTGGTAAATCTATCTTAGGCGTAATGAATTTAGGTTTTACATCCTTAAATGGAAGGTTTAATGTCCCATATAAGTTAAATGCTTCAATTTCTAAACCACCTCTGCATTTTATGACTTTATAAAAATCTTTGTTGCCAACCAGATACCGAACTAAATTATGGGCAACTTTTTCAGGATTACCCTCATATAACCTATTTAATTCTTTAATGAATGCATCAAGAATAGGTTTATATACTAACGAATGATAATCACCAAGAGATGACCATGTTTGAGTGGCGTTGCTTTCTAATCTTAGATCTCTAAGATTATCAAAAATTGGAGAAATTTCATCAAAATAGGTTTTAGAACTTTCAATCCCAAGCCATTTTTTACCAAAATCAATATTTTTAGACAATCTTGAATGCTTAACTGCGTGATGATTGTTTTTGGCAGAAATACCAATCTCCCATTTCTGCAATAACCTTATAGCAAGCACATCTCTGACGTCACCTTCTTGACCTTTTGAATCTTGGAGTATTTCTAATTGCAGAACGTCATTTGCGTCAAAACCGTGAGAAAGTCTTGGCTCAATATCAATCAAAAAATTGACCGCAAAACTTGCAGTAAGAAGATAGCTAGATTTCTGGGTTTCATCAAAACTTTCAAAACAGTCTTTTGCGACAAAAAAAGAACTATTTTGTATGATTTGAAGATGGGTTTTTTGCTGTAGCTTTTCTTCGAACTCCTTCAAAAGAGCATATTCAAAAGCTTTGCCAGAATCCATTTGTTTTGATTTTCTAGTCAAAATTTTCCTGCTCCACTCCCATGCGATTAAAGTTATTGTGACCTACTCTCATTTTTCTGTACCATAAAGCATAGATTCTAGCATGATTGATAACAGATTGTGTTGCTGAGGTCAATGCTATGATGATGCATCTATCATAGCATTGCATTGATTGAAATTCCATAAGTGCCATATAATTCAGTCTGCTGTGGGAGATGATAGGTGTAATTTTCAGGAAAGTGAAAAACCACGTTAAGGAGTTTTCTGTACTTTCCCATAAACGCCCCTTCGTGATTCGAAAAATGCGCTGATTCAAGGCACCTTTTTCACTTGTCACAGTATTCTAACAGCGTTTTCGCGTAAGCTTCTGCTGGTATAGCGACCCAACGTGGACTGATGACACATACCCAGAAACATATCTGAATGCTAATAATCATCAATGTTGCTGCCGCTATCGGGGGCGTCATACCGAATGATGGCACGGCGAAAAACAAACCAGCGATTACCA
>JBDNDT010000336.1:0-3644 GCA_046718985.1 Cytophagales bacterium | reverse complement strand
TTTTTAACTTTTTCGAAATAAACTTCACTGTAATCTCTCAACTGCATAGGGTTGTTAGGGAAGTTTTTAACATTAGATTGCAATAATCTGTAACCTTCATCATACCAAAGAACAATAATTGGTGCTTCTGCCATCAACAATTTCTCAGCCTGCAAGAAATAACTGTAAGATTCTTCAGTTGTTTTTGCAGAAAGACCAGCCTCATACAATCTGTCAAACTCCGGATTTGTAAATCTGGCAAAATTTGGGAAAGATTTTTCGTTTAAAGACTTAGGAACATCTTTGCCATAAAATAAAGCCAAGAAGTTTTCAGGACTTGGGTAATCAGCAATATAACCTGAACGGAAAAACCCTGTTTTGCCGGATATAATGTTTTCAACCAACTGGGCAAAAGGAACAACCTCAAGTTTGATATTAATATTCAAGTTTTCTTTTAATTGTTTTTGGATTTCAATAGCAACATTTGAATGTCTTTCCCCTTCTGAGTTTAGTTGGAGTGTAACTTCAGGAAAACCTTTTCCACCAGGGTAACCTGCTTTTGCTAGGTAGTATCTTGCTGAGTCTGTGTTAAGTTTATAGCCTTTTATTTCTTCTGTTTTATAATCTGTGAAAGTTGGAGGGGTGATACCATTAAATCCCGGATAAAAACCTTCACCGTTCAATACGAAATTCAAGATTTTTTCTCTGTCAATTGCAAAGGAAATCGCTTTTCTAAGATCCTTGTTTTTGAAAACTTCATTTTGGCTCATGAAAGTCAAGAATTGTGTAGCCATTTCAGGTTTTCTTTGAAGTTCAAATTGACTGTATTCTCCACTTTTGTCAGGTCCTGTTTCTTCAAGAATTTCGATGATATATTCAGTAGGTAAACGATAAATCATATCTATGTTACCTTTTTTGAATTCAAATAACTCTGTTTTTTTATCTTTTATAAATTTAATGTCAACAGCTTCCAAGAATGGTAGTTGATTTCCATTTTGGTCTTGTCCATAATATTTAGGATTTTTCTTCAAAATAATTGAGATGTCCTCATCCATTGATGATAAGTAGAAAGGACCTGTACCAACTGCTTTAGAACGCATTTCTAAACCATATTTTTCAAATGCTTCTTTCGGATAAATAAAAGCAAATGGTCTGGCTAAGTTTGTGATAAATAAAGCATTTGGTTTAACCAATTCCATCTTTAACGTGTAGTCATCAATAATTTCTATACCTAATTTTGTGGTAGGTGTTTTTCCGCCTGCTGAATTAACAAAATGTTCGTCAGCACCTTTCAAAGTATTTTTGAAAATGATAAATCCTTGGTTATTTGCATCTTGTTTGCAAAGTTGTGTGAAACAAAAAGCAACATCAGAAGCCTTCATTTCTCTTCCCTTGCCATCCTGAAAACATGCATTGTCGTGAAAATAAACACCTTTTTTAAGTTTAAAGGTGTAAATTTTTCCTGTTTCATCAACAGAATAATCTTCAACAAGACATTTTTTTACAGATAAGTCTGATTGGTCGAATTTGAATAACCCCTCATAAATTTGTGAAGCAATTCTCATCGAGAAACCATCCGTGATGTTTGGTGGATATAAAGTCTTGATGAATTCTGACTCATTGAGTCTCAAAACACCGCCATAGTATCTTCCACCTTTGGCCTCTGTTAGATTCATTTCAAATTCTCCACTGCCTTTTTTTCCTTTGCAGGAACTGAACAAAACAACAGATGAGAACAAAATCAGTGATAGCTTCGCGAATACGTTCATAAAAAAGGTTACACAATTAAAATTTCAACAACAACAAAAATGTCATTACATTTAATGCCCAAAACAAAAAGACTGTTTCAAGGGCTAAATTAGATAAGACATTTTTATATTCAAAATTTAAGCTTCAAATACTGTTATATTTTTTAAAGTATTTGTCCACATGCCTACTGCTACGCAAAAAAAATAAAAAAGTTATCTTAAAAGAGTCACTGTACCAACTTTTTCAAATTTCGACCCGTCTAAAAATTTCCCTCTGACACTGTAAGTATAAACTCCTATGGCTTGATCGTTTCCAGTGTTCTTAAATTTTCCGTTCCAGCCTTCTAGATAAGCAGTGGCGTAATCTTTTGTTTCATATACAACTTCACCCCATTTGTTAAAGACCATAAAATCAAAGTCTTGAGACTGTATGTTCATTCCATATACCCTCAATGCTTGATTTTGCAAATCTTTAGCATTTGGGCTGAATACATTTGGAATAAATAATATTTGGTTTCTAATCACTTCTAAACGCACCGAATCTTTTGAAGTACAACCTCCGGCATTTGTAGCTGTCAATGTGACAAAATAAATTCCGTTATCTGTATATGTGTGGCTTATGCTTGAGCTGTTATCTTGAACCGGTGCTGTTCCATCCTTGAAATTCCAAAATAACTGGTCAAAACCTGTTGAACTTTGAGTGAAAGTAGCAGGTGTATTCACAAATACCTCGATAGGAGCGTTTTGAATTTTTGCAATAGGTACTTCATTAAGTAATACCAATTTGCTATCAATTAGTTCGTTACAAACATTCTTTGCAGTAACTCTGATAGTAACAGAGGGTTGATCATTGAAATTTGGATAATAAACCAAGGTGTCATTTAGATTGTCTTTATCTGACGACGTAGCCCTATTAAAAGTACCAATTCCACCTAAAACTTCCCATTTGAAGTTTATTGGAAAATCACCTTCAGCCAATGAAGCATACATTGCCAATGTGTCATTTTTACAAATTTGGTCTTTAGTCATCAAATTTAACCCGCTTAATGGTCTGTCAAATCTAACATTTATAGTGTCTCTTCTTTGACATCCTGCATTTGTTGAGCTTTCTGTCACTGATATGACATATTGCCCTGCTTCTGTGAACGTTTTTTGAGCTTGAGTTGTGCTTGTGTTTCCATTTGTCCACAAATAGCTTAGAATCATTGTACCATTCTCAGGGCTACTTGCATCCACAAACAATGGTGTACCTAAACATCCAACTAAGTTCTTATCTTTAAAACTCAAAATCGGAGTGAGCAATGCAATAATCTGTTTGCTTGTAGGGTTGCTACGGCATCCGTTAGCGTCTGTTACCACTAGATTATATGTATAAGGTGTTCCTGAGGCAACTGGTTGTGCTGTTGCCGGCAGTGCAGAAACATTACTTGTATCAAATCTGAATAAACTATTTTGGTTGTTTGGTTCACTCCAAGCAAACGAATAGGGTGCCACTGTGTTGCTAGCTAATCCTGTTAAACTAACAAGATTGCCGGTGCAAGTGCTGTTTGGGGCAATAATTTCTGCTTTTGGAAGTCTATTTACAGAAAGTTTTAATGTGTCTTTTATAGAACAGCCACCTAAATCGGTTATGGTTAAAATAAATTCTGTAACATTTACTGTGTCAATAGGACTGGCTGTTGGGTTTAAAACATTGTTTTGAGATAATATTGGATTGTTTTGATTCCAATTGAATATATATGGTCCTCCTCTTTGATTAATGATTTGGGCATTTGTATTTAAATTGATTGTTTGACCAAAACAAATGCTAGTATCCTTTGTAGGGAATTTGTTGGTTATTCTAAAATCTACCACGTTCACATTAATGCTTGCAACATCACTACAACCTAAGGAATCCTTAACCACAACCCTATAATT
>JBDNDT010000335.1:0-3660 GCA_046718985.1 Cytophagales bacterium | reverse complement strand
TCCCACAATTTAGTAAAAAAAGAATAATCAATCATCCATTTATGATATTCTACAAACTTAAATCTTTGTGCAGCCGTTTCTTTGTCAAAATCTCGATTTTTTTGAAACAAAGAATATGGTGGTGTTAAACTTGCTGATAATGAGATTGAAGATCCTCTTCTGGGATAAGTGGGATTGTCTATGTTATTCCTTGCGATGGTATTGGTGACGCTGAAGTTGTTAAAAAAACCATCGGAAACGATCTGAGAAACACCATTCGATCTGGAAACCCCAAATCTGTAATCTTTTAGTTCATAAAGCAAATAACTGAATGTGTGGCTCATGGTGAAATAATCATCAGGCCACCTTAGTCTTTTTCCTATTGTGACAGCAATATTGTTTAGTTTCAAGCTACCTTGATTAGCCGAACGGAAGAATGTGTTAAAAGCTCCAAAATTTTGAACAGACCTGTTTAAAGAAACGGTAAAAGAATGTGGTTTTCTTCCACCTAACCACGGTTCAGTGAAAGAAAAGGCATAACTTTGGAAGCTTGGGCCATTGGCTTGAAAACTCAATGATAATCTTTGTCCGTCACCTGCCGGGAGAGGGTCCCATTTTTTGAAATTTGAGATACTTCTTGCGGAGAAATTATTAAAAACAACTCCCAATGTTCCGACAAAACCAAAGAAACCGCCCCAACCACCTGACAGTTGAATTTGATCGCTAGGTTTTTCAGTGACATCATAATTAATGTCAACAGTGCCCTTGACAGGGTTGGGAATCGGTTGAATATCTATTTTTTCAGGGTCAAAATATCCGAGTGTTGCTATTTCTCTTTGAGACCTGATTAAATCTGAGCGACTGAATTTCCTTCCCGGAATGGTTCTGATTTCTCTCAATACTACATGATCATTGGTTTTGGTGTTTCCTGAAATGGTGACTTTATCAATTGTGGCTTGTTCCCCTTCATGAATTCTCATTTCCAAGTCAATGGAATCATTTTCAACCAACACTTCTATGGGCTCAATTTGGAAAAATAAATAACCATTATCCATGTATAATGAAGATATGTCTAGTCCATTTGGGTTGTAATTCAACTTCTTGTCTAATAAATCCTTGTCATAAACATCACCTTTCTTGATGTTGAGAATTGAAGAAAGTTCAGCAGTGTTGTGCACATAATTTCCTGTCCAATAAATGTTTCTGAAATAATATTTCTTTCCTTCGCTTAAATTGAGTTGGATACCTAAAAAACGTTTGTTGTTTTTAGGTTTTTTAGCCGGCAAAAAGTAAAGACTGTCAGAGTCTATTCTGAAATCTCGATAACCTTTGCTCATGTAAAAGTCTGAAAGTTTCTTTTTGTCTTCCTCATAGCTAGTTTTGTTAAACTTGTGGCTGACCCAAAATTTTCCCGGAGCTCTGCCTTTAGTTTTCTTCAACTTTCTTGCCAAAATTTTATCAGGAAAAACATTATTTTCTTCAAATTTCACTTCTCTAACCTTCACTTTTCTGTTTTTAACCACTTCAATAGTCACCACAACAGAATTTGAGACAGTTGTGTCTTTTTTCTGAATGGTTTTTACTGTTGTATTGTAAAATCCTTTTTCTTGGTAATATTTTTTGATTGCATTTTGAGTGTTTTTCAACACTGCATCTGTCACTATTTTTCCTTTGATAAGTTTGATTTTGTCTTTTAAGTCATCTTGATCTCCTTTTTTAACACCTACGAATTCAAATCTTGAAAGTCTTGGTCTTTCTTTTAGCACAAATTCCAAAGAAACTCTGTTTCCTTCAATGTTGGTGATTAAAACTTGAATATCACCAAGGATTCCTTGTTCCCATAACTTTCGAATAGCATTGCTGATATCATCACCCGGAATTTTGATTTCATCACCCACTCTCAAACCAGTCAAAGCCACAAGGCTTCTTGGGTCTAAATACACAACACCACTCACATCAATGTTGGCAATGGTATATTTGTCAGGATTAGAATAATTAAACCTGAAACCAAATGGGTTAATTTCAAAAAGATCATTCTGTGCTTGTAAGAATCCGGATAAAAAAATCAAGATTAAAAAAAAACGATTACGCATTATGCTTGGTTAAATACCTGTTCACTTGTTTTGCCAAATCTTCTTTCTCTTGAGTTAAAGTTTGTTATGGCTTCATATAAATGATTTTTTCTAAAATCAGGCCAAAGCACATCAGAAATATATAATTCTGAATAAGCCAGTTGCCAGAGTAAAAAATTGCTAATTCTCATTTCACCACTTGTCCTAATCATCAATTCAGGGTCTGGAATGTTGAATGTTCTTAGGAACTCTGAAATTTTTGATTCATTTATTTCTTCCGGTTCAATCTCGCCTGATTTTACTTTCTTTGCAATTTCTTTCACAGCACAAGTAATGTCCCAACGGCCACTATAACTTAAAGCTAGAGTAAGAGTCATGTGAGCGTTTTCTTTGGTTTTTTCAATTGAATCTAAAAGTTGTTTTTGAGCTTTTTCCGGTAAACTTTCAAGGTCTCCAATAGCATTCAACTTTATATTATTTTTCATCAATGTAGGAACCTCTTCTTTGATTGCTGAAACTAGCAACTCCATCAAAGCATCAATTTCATCTTTCGGTCTATTCCAATTTTCCGTTGAAAATGTATAAAGTGTCAAAAATTTAACACCTAATTCTGCGCATCCTTCTACACTCTGCCTCACCGCTTCAATAGCATTTCTATGTCCAAAAATCCTCATATTCCCTCTTTGTTTAGCCCAACGTCCGTTTCCGTCCATGATGATGGCTATATGTTGCGGAATAGTGTTGAACTTTGGAATTTCCAATTGATTTTGGATGCTTAACTTCACTTTTCTTAACTCTTTAATTTGGGTCTTAATTTGAGTGTGCAAATTTGATAAAAAAAATTGGATTCTCAGCGATGAGGGTGATGATAAGTTGGACTTGAATCAGGACATTTTACTTCATATAATGTATGACTGATTGTGAAAGTCAGACTACAATACCAATCATTGTCATTGGTGAACGCTCTTTGGGGTAGATTTATATCATTTCTGCCTAAACCATCTATATAATCAGTGAAAGTTTTTCTGGCTAAAAATTCAATACCAACATTCCATTTTTTTGTGGTTATCCATTTCACACCTAGACCCAAAGGGATACAAACGCTACCTGCTCCTCCTCCCTCGACTAAACTATTATGAACAAACCCACCTAATCCTCCTATGAAATATGGACTCCATTTTGAACTAACTTTGAATGTTTTTGGGGATTCCCTGTAATCTCTGAAATTATAAACCAGCATTGCTGCAAATTCACCTATGTTATTCCTGAAGCTATAATTTCTTTTTTTTTCTAATGGCTGTCTAGAAAAATTATCACTTGCACTTATGATGCCGAATCCGGCTTGGTATTTAATGCCGACCACATGTGACAAATTATGCAAAAAAAACAAATTGGCACAAAGTCCCGGACTTTTATAACTGTAATATGGTGATACTTCACCCTTATATAGCATCGTACCTAAACCCCCACCAAACTCCAAATCTTGTGCATACACACTTGAAAACAACAAAAACAAAATAGCGACAGACTTTTTCATATCTGTCGCTAATAACGCTAAAAATCTCAATCTTATTGCTTAATATCTAAATTTAGGACAAACTACTTTTCT
>JBDNDT010000334.1:0-3669 GCA_046718985.1 Cytophagales bacterium | reverse complement strand
GAGTGATAAAATGTTTTGATGTGCAGTTTCATGAAATGATGAATAATCTTTGAAATGATTGATGTTGTTTTGAGACAATACTGAAACCACCGCCAACAAACAGATTACCAACAAGAGATTCACAGGTTCAAGATTTGAAATTAAACATAGATTGCTTGAATGACTTTCCTACCCAAAAAATCCCGAACAATGAGCAATTAAGCAATAACAAAAATGAAATCAAACCATTCATGAAACTCAACAGGCCTGCGGTATGTGCGAATACCGTCACAATTGGGGATGAAAAAGGCATGAACAACAACAATTGGCTAAACCAATGTTGAGGGTAAGCATAAACAAATTGCAATGAAAGAATTGATACTACCAAAGGAACAGAAATGAGCATTACCACTTTTTGTAAATCATCATTTTGAGTGCTCTTCAAACCCATATAAATGAAAACAGAAGAATATAACAGAAAGCCAAAAATCATCATCAAGATGAAGACATAAACTGAACCATTGCTCATAAACATTGATTCCACAGCACTCACAATTTGGTTCATTTCCAAAGCTTGATCTTTGTCTTGAATCAATTCGATGGTTTGTTGAAAGTTAGCGTCATTGAAACGTGATAATTCAAATCTTTGATAAAGCCAAAAAACCAAAATTAAACTCAAACTCAACCAAATCATAGCCTGAAAAACACCCATTGCAAAAATGCCCGCAATTTTTCCGAGCATCAGTTTCCAGCCATTTGTGTTAACCAAAACCACTTCAAACAAACGGCTCGATTTCTCTTCTTGGAGGCTTCTGATCACTGAAACACCATGACTCAAAATGAACAGATAAACCAAAATCGAGAAAAATAATCCCAACACGAATCGAACATCTGAGTTGTTGTTTTCAGGTTCTAAATTCACCACTTCTAAATATTCAGATTTTAATTTAGTGTTTAATGTTGTTAAACTTGAATCAAAATCAAGCAAAATAGCCAGTTTTAAGTCGTTTACGATTTCATTTTTCACTGAAGGTGACATGAAAAACCTTGAAAATAACTTTATCTTAGTTAGCTCGTTTTCCATCAAACTGTCAGGAATAATCACCAATGCATCGGCATCGCCTGATAAAAACATTGCAACTGCATTTTCTTCATGGGTTCTCAACTGTTGGTAACGCTTTGCATTTTCAAGAGGTAACTCTAAAAGTGCATTTTCAAAACGCTCACACTGATTCAAGACAAGAACACTTAAATATTTTTTCTGCTTTAATGAAAGACCAATCGGAACCACAGCCATCAAAACCAGAAATACAGGACCTGAGATAGCTATCCACCAAAAACTCTTTGCTTTCACTTTGGCCAAAAACTCTTTTTTTGCTATGATAAAAAACTGATTCATAAGGGCATGATTTCTTGAAAAACTTGATGGGAATTCTTTCTATAAGGAGTCACCGACACCAATCGTGATGAGTGATGTTCAAGCAAAAAGGCAAACAGATCTTCTTTTTTTTGATTTTCGCTCAGCTTGATATGATAATAGAAATCTGATTTTTGCCAATTTTCCAACACTTTGAATTTTTGATCTATTGCTGCCGGTTTTTCAGAAAATGACATTATATACTCATTCTTTTCCTGCTTTGAAAACACAGAATCAAATGTACCTTGAGCTACAATTTCACCTGAGTTTACGCAATATAAACGATCTGAAAGTCGCTCCATATAGTCTAACCTATGCGATGAAACCAAAAACCCTACTCCTTTTTTGCAAAGAATCTTGATTTGGGAAATCAACCATTCAGAATTTTCAGGGTCATAACCGCTAAAGGGTTCATCCAAAACAATCAATTCGGGATGATGAGCAACTGCTAAAAGCCATTGAACTTTTTGTTGTTGCCCTTTTGAAAGTTCTTTGGTTTTTTTTTCTAGCAAAGATGCGGGAAGACTCATTTGTTCTACTAACTCTAACAAAGCCTTGTTGTTCAAGGACTTTCCGGTTTGCAATTGGTGAAAAAAGGATAAGTTTTCACGAACAGTCTCGTTTTTATACAATCCACGTTCTTCAGGTAAATATCCTATTGAAAGCTTTGGTCTTTTTATTACTTCACCTTCAAAACCATCAATTAGCCCCACACTTGTGCGTAAAATACTTGATTTACCTGCGCCGTTTCTCCCAATCAGAGCCACAACCTCTGATTCTCGAACTTCTAAAAAGATAGATTTTAGTATTTTGGTTGTTTTTGTACTCAAACTTACGTTTTCGAGCTTTAACAAACATTCATTTTTTGTCACTGAATAATCACTTTCCCCAAAGATACATCAATTTCTACAATCAGTTTGTTTTTGCTGTCATCAGCATAAGTCGGACTTAAATATGTCCTTTTGTCCATCTTAACGAACTCTTTTGGGATTTCTACTTTAGATAATGATGATCCAATTATAACTAATTTCACAGGCATTTCTTTGTATGGCACTTTGAACATTAACTCACCTGTTCCAATTTTAAATTTATATTTTGCCGGCAAATTGCTTATACCACCCATGTGAAAATTCATTTTTCCAAATCCTAATTCACAACTTAAAAAAGCACAATTTGCTAAGCTGAAATTTTTCACTTGAACATTCCCTAACTCATTCTTTATCTGCAAAGTGTCTAAAATAGTTTTATTGGGTTGGCCTAGCTGATAGTATAAAGAGTTAGATGCTTTTATGGAGTTGATTTTGATTACTTTACTCGGAATATTCGAAAGATTCATATCCAAACTTCCATTTCCGATGTTGAACTCAAGATCATGATTATAACGATTGCCTACAAAAATCAACCAATCAGAGGCAAAGTTATTTTCTGAACCCGATAAAAACTTAAATGGTGAAGAATTAAGTCCTGATGAGTTTTTTTCTTTTAGTTGCAGTTCATGTTTTTTTTTGAACTCGATTTCAGATTGTTTGAAAACAGTTTCAAATTTTTGATCATCGACAAAACCTTTGATTGTGTAAGGATTTTCATTTGTGGTTGACTGTAAATTTATTTGGGCAAATGCTGATTTAAATGAAAATTCAGCAATGGTGTTTTTTTTTAGGGGTGAAGTGTAGAAATTCTTTTCAACAGCCACCTGTGCATTTGTTAAAAAACAAAAAACAACCGCTAAACCAAAAAAATATCCACGCATCAGGTTTGACTACGATGCAATGATGAAAAAAGTTTCAAAAAATCATGGCTTTATGTTTTTATTTTACAAAAAATGACTTCGGACCATCAATCAAAAATCATTCAATTCAAAAAAACTAAGTGGAGTAGGGGATAGACTAAAAAATGTATGGCAAGGTTTTAAGGAAAATGATAAGAATAGAATTTGGGCAGTCCGCCTTGGGACGGCCAAGCTGTTGAGAATCGTTTTTATTCGGAAAATTTTCCAAAAGTTTGATTAAACTTCTCAACTACTATCAACTTATGGTGAGTTAAGTTCGACCTAACACAAAAAAAGAGATCAAACAAACCGCTTCATCCCTTTTATATGTAATGTGGAAACCAAAATTCAACCCGAATTGATTATTTAACTACAAACTCCTTGGTTCTAAATTTGTGCTAACATGAAGAATCCGGGTTGATTTCTGAATTTTTTATAATTACAAGACTCCAAAAGTCTCGTTCAGCGCAGCTTCAATTTTAGTCAACCTTTCAGCCAACTGGTC
>JBDNDT010000333.1:0-3679 GCA_046718985.1 Cytophagales bacterium | reverse complement strand
CAACTCTTTCTTTTGAAGATCTTCGCCAGTTATCTTCCAGTTTTCTATCTCCCCATTTTTTGAAGAAATCAGCTTTTCCGCTCACAATGGTATTTGGATTAAAGAAATAAAACGTGCCACCACCTGAGCCGCCAAAACCACCACCGCCCGGCATGGTTAATGTGTTAGTGTTTTTGTTTTGAGCGGCCTCTTTTCTCCTTTCTGCTTCTTTTTGGGCTAAAAATTCTCTTTTCTGTCTTTGGAAATCTTTCTCAATCACCTGGTCAAGTTTTTTGCTCAGGCTGGCAGTGTCTAATTTAGCTAATTTGAGCAAGCTGTCTTGAAGAACCATCTCATCATAATTCTTAACAAACTCATCCAGAATGTTTTTTCTCTTTTCGATTTTTTTATAATCAGGATGAACTTTTGGCAAAGAAACCAATGCACTGTCGTAATAATACTTTGACTTTTGGAACTTTTTCAGTTTATAATAATGTACTTCTGCCAATGCCAGATAAGTATAACCATTTTGCAATGGATTTTGAATTTTCTGCTTTGTGGCTTTGCTCCAATAATCAACAGCCTGAGGAATGTGGTCTTGTTTCAATTCATATTTTCCAAGTTCATAATAAATCTTGTCTCTGTATTCTTCGTTCTTTTGGTCTTTCAATAATTTTTTAAAGTATTTAACAATTTTCTTGTTGTTTTTCTCATTCTTCACAGAGGCCACTTGTGCTGAATATAGTTTGGCATAAAAACCAAGTTCATAAGGAGGATTGTTTTTGATGGTTTTGTTATAATTCAGATACGCTGAAGAGTCTTTTTGATAGAGCTGATAGGTTTGTCCGGCAATGAAATGATGCCTTGCTCTGATCTCTCTTTTTTGCATAAATGGTTTGTTAGTAATGGCTTTTTGAATATATTTATTAACCGATGCCCACTCTTTTTTGGCATGGTGGTAATAGCTTTTGGTTAAATAATATTCATAACTGTTTTCTCTGCACATTTTTTCTTTCTCCAAAACCCTCAGCACTTCGCCGGCATTTCCAATTTCATTCGCCCTCACATAAGTGTGTGCAAGCCAAATCATGGCTTTTTGTCTGTCTTTTTCATTCTTGCTTTTTGACACAACATACTTAAATGTTTCTTTGGCATTTTTAAAATCATTAGCATACATTCTGGCTTTTCCAATCAATATGAAGGAATCATCGGCCCATTTGCTGTAACCGTTCCAGCTTTGTCTTGTCCAATAAACCCCTCCATGCCAATCAATTCCTAATGAAGCTTTTTTGATTATATCCTCTGTTTTTGACTTTAATGTTTTGGCTTGGTTTGAATCACAGTCGGGATACATTTTGATGATTGAATTGTAGTCATCTTTGTGTGCCTTCCAAATTTCTTTTTCAAGTTCTTTCATTTTTTCGTTTGCGATATAGAACTTGTTATAATGCAAACACATGTCATGATAGCCTTGTTTCAAGGCAGGATGACAAGAACTTAGAAACAATAGTCCTAAGACCCAAAACGAATAACATTTTACCGCTCTTTGTCGCAAGTGATTTTTCTTGAAAGAATATTTTGGCGAATTTCTTAATTTTGAAAACAATTAGGAAATATTGCTCTTAATTTAACTCAAGTCATCAACAATTATTTTAAAAAAATTGAAATTGAAAGAAAGAAAATCTTTATCAGATTGGCTGAAAACCAGAATAATAATCAACATCAGAAATGAAGAAACTTTTGCATTGAAAAGAAGTTTCAAGACCACTTATGCGAAATTGCTGGTTGTTTTGTCTGTTGCCACGGTGATTTCGATTGTTCTTTACACTTGGGCTCTCAACAGTTTGTTAGGAAGATGGATTAATCCTGAATATGATCAAGTGGTCTTGAACAGGAAAATCATCAAACTGAACAAATCTCTTGATTCTGTTAATAATGTTGTAGCAAACCAAGAAAAATATTTCAAACATTTGAATGCAATCATTAATGGGGAAGATTTCGAAAACGACAAACTGACAACAAACGCTAAAACTTCAGCGGTTTTAGCATCAGCAGAAGCCATAGATGAAATCAAGTTCATTTCAACGGAAGATTCAATGCTCAGAGCCCAGTTTGAAGTGGGGAACTATAAAATGGAAACCATCATTGAAGAAAGAAAAACATCACTCACTGATATGTTGTTAGTTAGCCCGGCAAATGGTGTGATTTCTTCTGAATACAATCCAAAAATCAAACATTATGGTTTAGACATCGTTTCTAAAACGGATGAACCCATCAAAGCAGTGGCTGATGGAACGGTTGTGTTGGCCTCTTGGACTTATGACACAGGTTACACCATTGTCATTCAACACAAATCCAATATTGTTTCAGTTTATAAACACAATTCTGCGATGTTCAAATCGGTGGGTGATTTTGTGAGACAAGGCGAAGTGGTGGCATTGATGGGAAACACGGGAAAATATACCACGGGTCCTCATCTTCATTTTGAACTTTGGTTTAATGGAAATCCTGTAAATCCTAAAAAATTTATAAATCTTTGAGATTGATTAATGGAAGAGCTCATCCCAAAAGACCAAGCCGGACTTTTGCCTGACAGCCCGGGTGTCTATAAATTTCTTGATATTCAATCAAAAGTGATTTATGTCGGAAAAGCCAAAAGCTTAAAAAAAAGAGTCTCTTCTTATTTTATCAAAAACCAACAGTCTTTCAAAACCACAAAACTGGTCAACAATATTCACAAAATTGAATATATCGTTGTCAAAACAGAGAAAGATGCTTTGCTTTTGGAAAACAGTTTAATAAAATCACTCCAACCCAAATATAACATCAACCTAAAAGACGACAAAACATACCCATATATATGTGTTACAAGAGAAAGATTCCCTCGAGTTTTCCCTATTAGAAGGAGAATCAAGCATTTGGGTCATTATTATGGGCCTTTCACTAAAGTGGCCGAGGTGAGAGAAATGTTAGATTTGATTAGGAAGCTTTATACCATCAGAAACTGCAAACTCAACATCACAGAGCAAGCAGTGCAACAAAAGAAATTCAAAGTTTGCTTAGAATACCACATAAAGAACTGCAAAGGGCCATGTGAAGGCCTTCAATCTGAAGATGATTATCAGCAAGATGTTTCAATGGTACATCAATTGTTGAAGGGCAACATTAGTCATGTTAAAAATTGGCTATCTGAGAAAATGTTTGAGTCAGCGGCTCAGATGGCATTTGAAAAAGCCCAATTCTATAAAGAATGCCTTGAAAAACTAGAGCATTTCAAACAAAAATCACAAGTGGTGAATGACAAAGTGAATGATTGTGAAATCTACACTATTCTAACAGAAGAAAAGTCCACTTATTTAAATTATATCAAAATCAATGAAGGAAGAATTATTCATTCTGAAACTAAAAAAGTAAAAAAACAGCTCGATGAATCAGATGAAGAAGTGCTAGAGTTTTTCATCAATTATGTGAGACTTGAACATGAAAGTACCACTCAAGAAATTTACACAAACTTGCCCCTTGAGATAGAAAGCTTGAAAGTACATGTGCCTGAAAGAGGAGAAAAAAAAGAATTGATTGAGCTGTCATTGAGAAACATAACAGAATACAAAAGGATTTCAACACTGAATGATGAAGGTGATGAACATGAAGATATTCCTCAATCACTTCTTGAGATTCAAAAACAAATGAAAGACCGACC
>JBDNDT010000332.1:0-3699 GCA_046718985.1 Cytophagales bacterium | reverse complement strand
TGTTAATATTATAATTTGTAACATTACCTGTCCAAATAACTGTTCCTGATGGGTTTTTGATTGTTACAATATAATTTGCCATCAAATCACCTGTGCAACCCCAACAACCTTCAGCTCTAAATTGAAAGCTATTCAATGTTAAAGTCTGGGTAACATTCAATGTAGTTATCCTTGCAGTCGAACTGTTTTGTGCTGCAGCTTCTGGTGTAGTTATGTTTGAGACACTTCCGGATGTAGAACTTGTTGTGGCTGATCCAACCTCTTGCAACCAAAAAGATCCAGTATTATTTGTCCCAAAATTTACTACTATTGGGGAACCCTCTCCAATAGCATTTCCTGTACCGGACGCATTTCTAAACCAAACGTATTTGTGTGAAGCATTGCTTAATGCCGATGTTGCTGTTAATGTAACAGTAGGAGGGTTACATGTAACAGAACCAGTTGGATTTATAACCGGATTAACCTTTATTTTTGAAATAGCTGTAACGTCGTATCCACAGTTGTCTGTAACAACCAACTCAACATCATAAATTCCGGCAGTAGAATATGTTATATCAGGTGTGCTAGAAAAACCCGGACCATTGTATTCATATCCCGGTGAAATATTTTTATTTATATCCCATTTAAAATTTGTGGCTGTTCCTATGTAGTCAGCATCAAAACTCACAGGTTCGCCCACACACACTTCTTCAAGGTTAGCTACCGTTGGAGATTTTATGTTTGCGGATCCAGCTAAAAATCCTTTGTGAAAAGAAGGTAAACCCATCGTCGAACCAACACCAGTAAAAGTTCCCGGCCAAATTAAATAGGATTCATTATAGTTGCTGGCAGCACCACCTGAGTTTGGACTTAAAATTGCACCTACTTGGCAGTAACCACCGGCACCAATTGCATTCCATTGGTGTAATGTATGGTAAATTCTCCCATCAGGACCAAGCTGTAACATTCCGTATCTTACTCCTGCCGGACTTGCCGGTGTAAGCCTAAAACATGAATTTTGAATATCTGCATTGCTTCCTGTTCCAGCTTGCAAATCATATTGAATAATATTTTTACTTCCCGTTTCTCCCGAAATGGTGCCATATAAATAACGGCCATTTGGGGAGAACTCAATACCATAAGCAAAACTTCCAATCGCTACCATTGTGCCGGAAGCGTTTCTAAATTGAGTTAATACCAATGGTGCGTTTATCGGAGCAGGCATATTGCCTACAACACCGGTTGAATTATTAAACGAAAACATTTCAAAACGGCTAGATTCATTGTAATAGCTAATAGCAAGTCTAGTAAAGCAACTATTAGATTTCATGATTCCAATACCTCTTGATACACCCGCGTTTTGAGGATAAGCATAGCCTAATGTATATGTTCCGTTAAATGTTATTCCAGATGAAGAAACTCTCCAAACAAGAAAAGATCCACCTTCGTTTGTTCCTGTTGTTGAAGGGTCATCTGCTGTGTGTCCTATTACCCAAATATCTGTTCCGTTTGAATGAGGTACAGATGTAAGTGCTTCCATAACATAAGTCGGACATGATGGCAGAACTTGATTTTTATTGCTTGCAACCGGTGTTCTTATATCACCTAAACCGGAGTTCAATGTTAAATCAATGATGTTCCATCTGTATTGGTTAGTACTTCCTGTTACCGGAGAGGTGATTAGATAATATTGAGTCGTCGAACCGGGAACCGGGAATACTGTAGCACATTGAGTAGAACTCCAATGACCTTGTAATCCTGTACCGTTTGGCATTGTTACATGATTTCTATTCCAAATGTTCATCCCATTGGTGTAAAACAACAAATTCCCATTTGCGTCACTAATTGTTGAATGTCCTTCATCAACATCCCCATTATTTTGGGCTCCATTTCCAAGCAATGTAGGAGGATTTGTAGAAAAGTCTAATCCTGCTCTTTTTCCAAAATACCAAAATCTTGTTTGACCCTGTGCGAAAATTTCATTCACACAAGTTGCAAGCAATAAAATAGTTACTGTAGTAATTACTTTCTTCATAGTTAAATCTGTTTACCAGGTGATTTTAATGCAATTTATACTTTGAATAATGAAATATGTTTGATAGTAAACACTTTTTGTCGCTTTAATGTATGTTTTTGGTAGTTTTAGAACATGATTTGTTTCACTTTAGTAACTAAGATATAAGTAAATGGTGAAAATATCAATTATTTTGATTGTGTTTATATCTCATTAATGAATGTAATTTTAAATTTAGTTGTTTTTTAAAAGTGTTATTTAAAAGTGATAAATTTTCAATCTTCTTGTTTATTGTTATAATAGTTCATTAAATAGTACATTATTGACCAACAATGCTGATAATAATTTTAATTACTTGATTTTTTTCTCTTTCTCCCCAAATGAATTCTTCTATATTTAGATTACCATTTTCTGATTTGATTAGTTGTTCTTCTATTTTCATGAAGTCTGTTACGGAGCTTAAATTACAACATATACCCAATTTTTTTTCTGTTATAATATTACACCAAGTGCCTTCTGCACTGCTTATGATGAATTTACCAAATGCGGCATATTCAAATAGCTTTGTGGGTATTTTATTTTCGAATGAGGCCAAGGACTTATAAGCCATTAAACCAACATCACAATTTTCTATATCAGCTATAATATCTTCATAAGAAACAGGGTTTAATTGCCCTTTAAAATTCACCCATGTCAAATTTTTTAATCTTTGGTAGAGATCATCAAATGTTTTTTTTCTGGTCACATGACCAATGATGGTTAATACCACGCCGGGATTATGTTGATGCCATTTAGTGACAAAGTTTACGGCGTCGAATATGCCATATTCCTCTGAAATTGTTCCGCTGAATAAAACATGTACATTTTTTAAATCTACCTTTTTTTTGTATATCAAGCTGTAAATTGATTTGTTTTCAAGAACGGTGAAAGGCTTAATTTTGATGAATTTGAGTTGTTGTAGATAACACTTTTCAGCCAAAATAAAATGGTCATAATAATAAACAAAGAGGTTTTGATGGACTTTTATCATCAATGCTAATATTTGGTGAAAGATGTTTAATTTTCTTTTTGAGCTTAAATAATTCAATGGATAATTTTCCTGAATGTCATAAATCAATTTTGTTCCCAAAAAGTGTTTTAAAAAAAAACCAATGGATAAAAGTTCATGTGTTGTGCAAATGAAAATGAATGGTTTGATTCTAAAGATGATGAATAAAATTTTAAAGTAGGCTTTGATTTTTTCTGTTATACCCTTGCTATTCAGAGATATAGGGTGATAAGTGAAATTTGAATTCAAATTTTTAGTAGATATATTTTGCCCAATTAAATGAATGTCGTAACCTTGCAAGACGGAAATGCTTTTTGCTAATTTTTCATGCATCCGCACGTCATTGATGGGTTTCAGAAGTGAGCAAAACACTATGGTTCGTTTTTCCATTGGATGGGCGTGAATATTAATCAAACATAACAAAATTATGGAATTAAGAGACATAATAGAAAATGCTTGGAATGACAGGTCATTGTTAACCAACAAAGAAGTTGAAGTTGCAATCAAAACCGTGGTTGATGAGCTGGATAGGGGAGTAAGAAGGGTTGCAGAACCAAGTGAACAAGGTGAATGGTTAGTGAACGAGTGGGTTAAAAAGGCGGTCATTTTATATTTCCCACTGAAGAAAATGGTGGTGATGGAATCAGGACCTTTCGAA
>JBDNDT010000331.1:0-3700 GCA_046718985.1 Cytophagales bacterium | reverse complement strand
TTTTCATGAATTCGTTGTCAGCTAAAACAACCGGTGATATAGCACCCATTCCTCCGGTGTTGAGTCCGGTGTCTCCTTCGCCGATTCTTTTATAATCTTTTGCTTCGGGCAACACGACATAACCACCTTTTCCGTCAGTCAACACAAAAACAGAAAGTTCGATACCTTTCAAAAACTGTTCAACCAATACCATTCTGCTTGCATCACCAAACTTTTTCATGGTGAGCATTTCTTCAATGGAATTTGTTGCTTCTTCAAATGATTCGGCAATGATAACCCCTTTTCCGGCTGCCAAACCATCCGCTTTCAGAACGATAGGAGGTTTTTGTTGTTTGATATATTCTTTTGCATCAGGTAAATTGCTGATGGTGAATGTTTTGGAGGTGGCTGTTGGTATTTTGTATTTCAGCATAAAAGATTTTGAAAAATCTTTACTTCCTTCTAATCTAGCACCGGATTTGTCAGGGCCTACAATTAGCAGCTTTTCTAACCCTTTTTGAGAAAGCAGAAAGTCTCTTATACCAGCTACAAGAGGCACTTCAGGACCCACAACAAGTAAATCAATCTTTTTATCTATACAAGTTCTTGCAATCATCTTGAAGTCATCAATTGCAACAGGCAAGCAAAATGCTTCATCCTGAATGCCGGGATTTCCGGGTGCAACATAGAGTCTATTGCACAATGCACTTTGGCTGATTTTCCATGCGAAAGCGTGTTCTCTGCCACCACTTCCCAAAATTAGAACATTCATTGTAGTATCAGATTAATGTTTTTTCTGATTAAAATAAAATTTTAAAGATCTTTTGGAGAAATAGATTGTCGCAAAATGCCGGGTTGCAAACTGTCACCAACAGTTGAAACACCAGATCTATATTTATCACAATTGATTTCAACTTTCAAGTTTTCCGGTCTCTTAAATCTTGCAGGTGTCACTTGTGTGTTTGGGTCACCAAACACTTTGTCCATATACATGCCTACAATCGGGAGTGCCAATCTTGCGCCTTGACCGAAAGTGAAATCGGTGAAATGTATGCAACGATCATCACCACCTACCCAAACACCAGCTACCAAATTAGGGGTCACACCCACAAACCATCCATCAGAATAATTTGATGTGGTGCCTGTTTTTCCACCCACTTCGTTTCCTTTGAATATATTGTTGTAACGATAAAGACCAAGTGCTGTTCCACCCTTTTCTTGAGTTCCACCCATCAACATATGACACATTAAGAAAGCAGTTTCCGGGTTGAGTGCTTCTTTCTTTTTGGGTGGAAATTCATGGATCAGGTTTCCGTTTTTGTCTTCAATTCTCAAGATAAATTGCGGTTCGGTGTAAGTTCCTTGGTTGGCAAAAGTTGAATAAGCCCCAACGAGTTCATAAATTGATACATCACTAGAACCCAAACAAAGCGCTGGCACAGGGTCAAGAGGACTTGTGAAGCCGATCTTTCTGCAATAAGCCACCACGTTTTCAGGTCCCATTCTTTTCATTACATTAGCTGTGATTGAATTTATTGAACGAGCCATAGCTTGTCTGAGTGTGAATGATTTCCCTGTGTAAACGTCTTCAGCATTTTTGGGAGTCCAAGTGATGATATCATTGCCGTTGGGATATTGAAAAGTCACCGGTACATCTTCAATTTCAAAGCATGGGGAATATCCATTGTCGAGAGCCGCCAAATAAACAAAAGGTTTAAAAGTTGAACCGGGTTGCCTGACACTTTGCTTCACATGGTCAAATTTGAAATATTTATGGTCAATTCCGCCTACCCAAGATATAATATAACCCGTTCCGGGGTTAACAGAAATCAATCCTGCGTTTAAAAACCTTTTGTAATAACGCAATGAATCATAAGCACTCATCACTGTGTCTTTTTCACCATTCCAAGAAAATACTTTTAATTTCTTCTTTTTATTAAGATAAAATTCAATGGAATCAGGGTTGTTAGGAAAGCGTTTTTTTAAACTTCTGTATACGTCAGTTCTTTTGATGCTTGTTTCAATGAAATTAGGGATTTCTTTTTTATTTTCATCAATCCAAGGATTTTTGCCTTTGAAAACTCTGTCAAATTCCTTTTGAATGTATTTCATATGTTCAGTGACAGCTTCTTCGGCATATTTCTGGGCTTTTGAATTGATGGTGGAATAAATCTTTAAACCATCAGCATATAGATCTAAATCACGTTGTTTGCACCACTGAACGAGGTAATTATGAACCACTGTTCTGAAATAAGTTGCAGAACCAGTGTTGTGATTTTCAACCTCATAATCTAAAACCAACTCGGTCTTTTTAAGAGAATCACATTTTATTTTGGTCAAAAAACCATATTTCTGCATTTGTTCCAACACAGTGTTTCTTCTGTTTTTTGAGTTTTCCGGATTCATCACCGGACTGTAATTTGAGGGTGCTTTCAACAATCCAACTAAAACGGCTGCTTGTTGAACATTTAAACGGTCAGGAGTGGTGTTGAAAAATGTCTTTGCGGCTGTTTTGATTCCATAAGCATTGCTTCCAAAATCAACCGTGTTGAGATACATGGTGATGATTTCTCTTTTTGAATAAGAACTCTCTAGTTTAACAGCTGTTATCCATTCCTTGGTTTTAATAATCAAAGTTTTTAAACCTTTCACCTTGGTAAGATGTCCTTTAAATTCTCTGGTTTTGAACAAGTTTTTAGCCAATTGCTGGGTCAAGGTGCTTGAACCTCTTCTGTCGCCTGCGAGAATGGCAAAGGGAATGGCAAAAGTACCTTTCATGTCAATGCCGGAATGTTGCTCAAATCTAATATCTTCGGTTGCTACGAGGGCATTGATTAAATTAGGTGAAATTTCTTCAAACTCAACCGGAGAACGGTTTGACCTGAAATATTTTCCTAACAAAACACCATCAGAAGAATATAATTCGGAGGCTAATTCTGATTTTGGATTTTCAAGAACATCAAGGCTGGGCATTCCACCGTAAAGACCCAAAAAATCATTTTTAACAGCCCAAACATGAATAACTATAAAAAAGAAAAACAGGAAAAACGAAAACCAAAAAATTAAGATGAGCTTTTTGACCATCGAATGTGTGAATTTGATTGCAAATATACCAAAGCTTTCATTCTATCCTATGCAGGACAAAACCGATATTGAAAAAAACTATTTTACATGATATGAAGTCAAATCAAAATTGTTGGTTATGATTTGTTTTTATAACCAATCCAATATTTCAATTCTTCAAGACGATTTGAGATTCTAAGCTTGGTTTTCCACCAAGACTCATTATATAGCTCAATTCTGGGAACTGAAAAAACATTATCTTTCAGGGGATTAAACACATTTTGCTTAACTGCAAGACCCATTTTGTATCCTGACTCTTTCAAAATTGAAATGGTTCTTTCGTCATAATTTCCTAAAGGATAAGAAAATGAAATCGGAAAGTATCCCAGTTCGTCGTTAATTCTTTTAGCTGAATGCAAAACTTCATGTCTGATGATTTCCTCATCTGAAACTGTTGCTAACATGCTGTGTGAAACTGAATGAGAACCAACATAGTTTCCTTTGTTTTTGATTGTTCTCAAATCATCCCAGTTCATCATCAATTTAGGTAATATCACATCTTGAAATGAAGATTTAACCCTATTCAACACTATTTCTCTTTGCTCATGTGTCAAGGTTCTTAAATGTGGTTTTAGCAAATTGAAGATATTAATTATTT
>JBDNDT010000330.1:0-3702 GCA_046718985.1 Cytophagales bacterium | reverse complement strand
GGTCAACTGTTAAATAGTTTTCTAATTCAACATCAGAAATAGGTGCTTCAATGAAAATTTGAAAATGATTGATTCCGTTTATTTGAGCAGCCGAATACATTTCTTGAGCAAAGTATTTGACTATTTCAGGTTTTAAGTGTTTTGCTGTATCTAATCTAAATCCATCAGGTTTTAATACTTTGATCCATTCGCTATAGGTATCACAAAGTTCATTTAAAACATTAAGACCATGGTCTTTTAAGTCAAGATTTAGTTTTTTTAAGTTAAAAAAATCACCTTCTTGCGTTTCGGGATAATTATTCCAATTTTTTATTATTCCTTTTCGTTCATAGCTTTCGATATTTTTTAAAATTTCAGGCTCAATGTCATTTGATTTCCAATATCCAAACGGATAAGTTTTTTGACTATCAAAGATGGGTTGAGTGTTGTTTTGGTAAGCCCAATTGTCTCCAGAATGATTGATAACAACATCAAGATAAAGAGAAAGCTCTAGTTTTTTACATTGGGTTGATAATTCAATCAAGTCATCAATTGTACCAAATCTTTCATCAACTTTTTTAAAATTCTCGATGGCATAACCATGATATGACTCAGGATTGTTTTTAAAAAAAGGGCTAATCCAGATGGCTGTGCAACCTAGATTTTTAATGTATTCTAAGTTTGATGTGATACCTTTTAAGGTTCCACCCATTGATTTTGAAAGTTCTTCATCCGATATTTTCTTAGTTTGAATGGTTAGTGTATATTTTTCATCACCATTTGAAAATCGGTCTATTAATATGAAATAGATGATTTGTTTTGAAAGGTGGCTACTAGGGGACATTTTTGATTTTTTTATTCTCTATTGATAACAAGTATTATCACTTTCCGAGTATCACAAAAGCACCCCAATATTTCGGATGTTCATATTTTGCTTTTAGGCTTGCCTTGGCTTCTTGAAAAGCTTCTCTTGCGTTTTTGTTTTGCAAAAACTTTTGATAGAAAATACTCATCAGTTCTTGTGTGGCTTGGTCGTTAACTTTCCAAAGTGACATGATTAGATTTTTGCAACCTGCAACCTGAAATGCTCTTTGTAATCCGAAAACTCCCTCTCCTTCAACATTCATTCCCAATCCTGTTTCACATGCTGAAAGAATTACCAATTCAGTTCCGTCTAGGTTTAAATTTTGAGCTTCATATGCTGATAGAAAGCCGTCTTCTGTGCTTGGTTTTGGGTTTATGTTGTAAAAATTAGTGACACCTGAAAAGACCAAACCTGAATTCAACATTGCTGTGACAGCATCACTATTCTCTGTTTTTTCAAAATAACCGTGTGTAGCGAAATGTAGAATTCTTGGGTTTGTAAGGTTTTTGATGTTTTCTTCCAAGGCTTTGTCGTCTAAAAATGTTCTTGTAGTAAATGACGTTTTCATTATTTTTTCAATGTTTTTAATTTCTTGTTCAGTGCCTGGAAGTCTAGAAAATTCCATTTTTAAGTTTCCAACAGCTCTTTTTTGTTCGAAAATATCATCAGTGTTTTTCTTGATGTTTTGTTTGTTGGGATTCATCTCAAAATTTGGATTTCCTACCAATACCACTTCTTTGCTTAAATTTACGGGGTTTTTAGGAATCAAATCTTTGGTGCTGGTTAGCTGAATGATTTTGATTTCCTCTTCCAAAAACTTCTGGGTTTCTGTGTTGAACAATGTACTAATATTAACCAAATTGAAAACACCATCAGTGCTCAGATAAACGGTTTTGCAGTTTTGGGTTAAATTTTCGGCAATCCTAGACCAGAAAGCTGTGAAGCTTTTTTCGTCTTTTTCACCAAATTCAATTTTGTTTTTGTAATAATTGTAATTTCTCTTTTCTAATTCAGATCCATTTTTCAGCAAAACAGGAGTGATAGATTTATTGTCTAAAATAAGAATGAGATAACTAACAGTGCTTTTTTCATCTTTCAATCTGATGATTTCGATTGCATTTTCACCATTCTTAAGTTCTTTCTGAACATCTGATGAGGAAAAATTCGGACTTTTTATTTCAATATTCAGCTCTTTAGCTTTTATGGATAATACTTTCTCTTTTTCTTCAACTTCAGATGTTATTTTGCTCAAATCTATTTTGATGTTTTTTAGCTCATCAGCACTCATTCTTCCAAAATGAGCCAAACTGTTTTTGAGTCTTTCCCACTCGTGAAATTCTTGAATGAGTTTTTGATCGCCTGACTGCAAAATCTTCTTTTTGGTCTTTAGAACAGATTTTAGCACCTGACCTTTGTTGGCTAATTGAAAATCATAAACTAATCTGGCAACTTTCGGATTGAAATTTTTAGTGTCATCTAATTTTCCAAATTGAACAGAGGCTTTGAAATATTGCTGAATTAACTCATCAACAGCTGTTTTACTGGCAATTCTTTCATTTTCGGAAAAGGCATAAAAGTTTTGTTCTAAATGATCTATTTTAAATCTCATTGCTTTTGTCAATGTGTCAAAACCGATGGATGCTTGAGGTGTCTTCAACTGACAATATCCCAAATTGAATTTGACCAGAAAGGTTTCAGGGTGATTTTCACCAAATTTCCTTTGGTAATAAGCATAAGATTTTTTCAGCAAAGCAACAGCTTCGGCTGTGTTTTCCAACTCATAATAACATTGCGCTAAGTTGTTGAGTAACATTATATAAGTATCAGATTCTGTTTGGTTTGATTTTTCTAGAATTGATTTGCATTTTTTATGCAATTCAACTGCCTCGGCATACCTTTCTTGACCCTGAATGCTCACCGCTAGTTGTTCCATAAAAGTCAAGGTGACAAAGTGTTCCTTTCCATAAATTTTTTCGCATTGTTGAACCAGTGAGCTAAAGTTTTTTTCTGCATCAGATCTTTTTCTAGCTCTTGCTTGGCAGGTTGCCAAGTTGTTCAATATGAGAATACATTGCCAAGCATTTGGGTCGATTTTCACGGCTTTTTTATAAGCGTTTTCATGCATCTCTATGGCTTTGTTCAAAAGTTCCATTTGTGCATAACATTCAGCCACATTTGAGAGTGCAACGGCATAGTCAATGGTTTGGTCACCATTTAATTTGACATACTCTTGGATGGTTTTTTCAGCATACTGCTTTGAAAGTGCATATTCACCTGTGTAAGCATGAATGATACTAAGTTTATTAAGATATTGTATAGCGTCATTGGTTATTTTACCTTCTCTGGTCACATGTTGAAATGCTTTCAAATAATAGTCTCCTGATTTCGAATATTTTCTGCATTCAAAGTGAGCCTCTGCAGCGTAGAGAATGGTATTGTAATGTAGCATACTTCCCTTTCCGAATTCTTTTTCTGCCTCAACAACCAGTTTTTCACTCCATTCTGAGGCATTCCAAAAGTCTTTTAGTTGATAAAAAGCATAGTATTTGTCGAATACTTCTTTAAATGCTTGGTTTTGAGAAAACAAGGTGTGTGAAACAAAGAATAAGGTTGTTAGAAGAATTAGTTTGATTTTAGGTTTTTTTATTTTCATAAACTATCATTGGTGATTTTCGTCAAGGTATCAAAAAAATGATTATTGCTGACCAAGATGGTGTAATTTCTATCATAATTTTCAGTTGTTAAATCAAACTTTATTTCATTCCCTAAATGATCGCTTACCCGTCCTCCTGCTTCCTTAATGAGAAGATAGGGACCTGCAATATCCCAAATCTTAGTGGTTTGATTTATACAACCTC
>JBDNDT010000033.1:0-11666 GCA_046718985.1 Cytophagales bacterium | reverse complement strand
TTGTGCCTTAGCAACTCACCATCATAATCTTCGCCAAACACATCCAACCACCATAAAAATTCTTTTTCAGCCTCTTCCTCACCTTTTTTGAGAATCGTTTTTGGAACAGAAGCTCCAATGCAACAAGTCGTAGCAATCAATCCTTTGTGATATTTCAGCACCAATTCCTTATCAATTCTAGGATATTTTCCATACATCCCTTCAATGAACCCTAAAGAACACAGCTTGGCTAAGTTTTGATAGCCTTCTTGATTTTTAGCCAAAAACAGTTGATGAAACCTAACATCTTTATCATCTTTAGTGAAGGTTTTCTTGTGCCTGTCAGTCACCAAATAAAATTCACAACCCACAATTGGTTTAATGCCTTTCGCACTAGCAGTAGAAACAAATTCAAACACGCCAAACATGTTTCCATGATCAGTAATTGCCAAAGCAGGCATTTCATCGGCAACCGCTTTGTTGATCATTTTTTCGATATTCGCCGCACCATCTAATAACGAATACTGGGTGTGGCAATGCAAATGTGAAAACTTCATATGGGTAAATCTAACGAAAAAGTGAATCAAAAAAATATATCTCAGCTAAATATCTGATCAAAAACAACGGTGGTTTGATAAAAAACTAGCCCTCAACTGATTTCAAATTTTTCAATCCATGGAAAAAATCAGACCCTATTTTATTACCTTAACTTTGATTAACAAAAGAAAATTAGGATTTAATGTCGTTTAGTTAAGACCTGACAGGTTTTGGTTTCAATTGTACAACCTATATTTTTTGACAAACCTGTCAGGTCTGTTTTCCATAACTAAACGACATTAAATTAGGATTTTTTAAAAAAGAATTTTTGGCAAACCGCCTAGGGCGGCCAGGCTCTCGGGGCTCGCTCTTTTTTGTTCCGCTTTGGGCTTCACAAAAAAGGAGCTCAAACAAACCCCTCCATCCTTTTTGCAATTGTGGAAAAACCACACAAAAATTTAGAAGATTAATTATACTGACAATTACTAATCATTCAGCATTTTAGCAATTACACATGTCTTTCTGCGTGGTATGATGACCTCACCAATGGACCTGACTCCACATAATTGAATCCTCTTTTCAAACCTTCTTCTTTAAACATAGCAAAAGTGTCAGGATGAATAAATTGTGCCACCTCCAAGTGCATTTTGGTAGGTTGAAGATATTGACCCAAAGTCAAAACATCTAAACCATGTTCAATCAAGTCATCCATGGCTTTGAAAACTTCCTCATTAGTTTCACCAAGCCCTAACATGATGCCTGATTTAGTTCTCTTTCCAAACTCTTTTGTCAGTTTAATTTGCTCTAAGCTTCTTTGATACTTTGCTTGTGGTCTCACAATCCTATAAAGCCTTTCAACTGTTTCCATATTGTGAGAAACTACTTCCTGACCGGGAGAAATCATATGATACAATGCATCCCAATTCCCTTTCACATCAGGAATCAAGGTTTCAATTGTGGTTTCAGGACTGATTTCTTTCACCAACTTCACGGTCTGATGCCAAATTTCTGCCCCTCTGTCTTTCAATTCATCTCTGTTCACTGAAGTAATCACGGCATGTTTCACTTTCATCAACTTGATGGCTTCAGCTACTCTCCTAGGTTCATCTGTGTCATATTCATTGGGCTTTCCTGTCGCCACAGCACAAAAAGAACAACTTCTTGTGCAAACATTTCCCAAAATCATGAATGTAGCGGTTCCAGCACCCCAACACTCACCCATGTTTGGGCAATTTCCACTCTCGCAGATGGTGTGTAACTTGTGTTCGTCCACAATTTTTCTCACCTGTGCATATTCTTTACCGATAGGTAGTTTCACCCTCAACCAATCAGGGCGGTTGTGTCTTTTATGTTCAGTTGCAGGAACAACAGGAAGTTCTATCATGCTATCAAATTTGAATTTAAAACAATAAACTTAGCGATTAGTTCAGAGCCTCACCCCCGAAATATTCCACAAAGTTTCTGGGTGTTTCATATAGCTTAATGGAATGAAGTTTAGCGTTCTTTTCAATATTAGAAATTGCAGGTTCAAGAATATTCCAAAACTCAATAGCCAAAACCTCGGTGCTTGCCATTTTTCCAATCAAGAAATCTACATCTAAGTTCAGATTTTTATGATCCACTTTAGATATCACCTCACTTCTAATCAATCGGCTCAGTTTTTTCAAATCAATCACAAAACCTGTTTCAGGATTTGGCAAACCCTTCACCGTGACGATGAGTTCAAAATTGTGACCATGCCAATTCTCATTTGCACATGGCCCGAAAACCTCTTCGTTCTTTTCTTTGCTCCATGAAGGATTGAAAAGTTTGTGGGCTGCGTTGAAGTGTTCTTTCCGACTAACGTAAATCATAGTGCAAATATAATGTGATTAGAGATAATCAACTAATGCCAGACCTGCTGAAATGATTCTGAAAATTGAACTTTCTATTTTTTCTTGCAATGATGTAAAATTATATTACGTAATATTTTGAGGTTTTTTAGGCATATTATTTGATATTATTGGCATTATATCAAATTAATATCAATAATATTACATGTTTATTACTTCAAAGATGGCCTTTCAAAATTGTACTTTTTCAATTTAGAGATATAATCATAAAATGAAATTGTATCATGAAAAGTTTTTACAAATCATAAATATTGGAAAAGTACAATATTCCTGTTATCAGCCTTACAAAATGTTAAACTGAATAAGATTGCTATTTGAGGTAAAATTTAATTTTGCACTTTTGTTCCGTAATCAAAAAGATTAAAGAAATGAGAACAATAAAAATAGTTTTGATATTAATTGCAAGCATTTGTCTTGCAAATGCAAATGAAGGAGATACTATTCAGACGGCTTCTGGTCTAAAAAATAGTGATATTAAAGCATGGAAAAGGAAATTCGTTTCATGATGGCGACAAAATAAAAGTTCACTTCGAAGCAAAACTTAGTAACGGAGACTACGTAGAATCTACGAAAATGGCTGGAATGGCTTTTAGATTTTTAAAAGGTGACCAAAACGTTATCGAAGGTTGGAATGAAGCTTTTAATTATTTGAGAGAAGGTGATGAAGCTATCGTGATTGTTCCTGCACATTTAGGATATGGTGAAGTTGGGCTTTTAGAGCCGGGAACAACAGATGTTTATATGATTCCGCCGGGAGAATTGACTTACTTTGAAATAAATAAAATTACTCTTGTTAAACCTGGAAAAGAAAATGAGATGCGAACGGTTTCTACCGCAAGCACGAGAAGATAAAAAATCATAGTTGTTTGTTGTTTTATTTAATTGATTGGAAGTCGGCATTCTTTTGGAATGACGACTTTTTTTTATTTTGCTTTCTCTAACCTAAACATTCGAAATTATGAAATATCTACTACTTGCATTGATATTCCCTTTTCTATCAGCTTTTGCTCAAACTGATAGTTTAAAGACAGAGAAAAAAGAAAAGAAAGTAAAAATTGCCGGTTTAGCATTGCCCGGCATTGACCCTGAATATGGTTTTTATGTTCAAGGTGGTGCTGTTGGTCTCTTCAAAACCACCAAAGACAGCAATACCAGAACCTCGAACCTATACTTATTTGGGCTTTACTCTCAATATAATCAATGGCGATTAAGCCTTGGTGGTGACGTGTTCACCAATGATGAAAAGTATTATTTCAATGCTTGGTATTATGTAAGCCATTTGCCAGATTTGTTTTTTGGAATTGGTAACAATACAAATGCTCAGAACTTTGAGTTTGTGGATTATGACATCATCTATGCCAACACCAACGCTTATCGAAAAATTAAAAAAGGTTTCTTTGTAGGTTTAGGGCAATTTTATGAAAATGTTTTTGCTTTGGACTATTCAAAAAGCAAACTTTTTCAAGAGGAAATCAACAAAAGATGGATTGGAGAGGAAGGATACGAAGCTTTTGGTATTGGTCCTAAGTTGAGATGGGATAGCAGAAATAATATCTATTCTCCATTTAAAGGATGTTTTCTCGAAATTGGATTTTATCAATATTGGATAACAGGAAAAATCAAATCACAACATCAAAGAATCTTTTTCGATGCAAGAAAATATTATTCAATTGACAATGATAGTAAAAATGTTTTGGCTTTTCAATTTTTTGCCGAACAAGTAAACAGCAACGAGGTTCCTTTTGCATTGATTCCTTCGGTGAACACCCGTGCTTATCATCCCAATCTGCACAAAACCAATGCAGTATCTCATTTTCAAACAGAGTTCAGAAAAAGGGTCTGGAAAGGTTTAGGATTTTCTGTTTTTGGAGGATTAGCGAATGCATCTAATAATATGTTTGAAACAGATGAAAACTCTCTAAAACCTAATCTAGGGCTAGGCGTTAGATACAGAATAATCAAAAAAGATAACCTAAACGTACGATTAGAATATGGTATTGGAAAGTACAGTTCTAATATATACCTTGCGTTTTATGATGCATTTTAAGAATCATGTTTTAATTATTATTTGTTTCATTGCTGTTTTAGATTGCTTTTCAAAAAATTACGAAACAAAATTTCAAATTTTTGAAAGCAAAAAATCCATTCTTGAGTTATGCAACCAACAAGAAAATTTTGTCGAATCTGAGTGGATTAATGTTGAAAAAAATGTCAATCTAGGTTTCAAAGATGGGATTTTAGTTGTTAAACTTGAGTTTAACGATGAACTGTCAGATTTTTTTCTTACAGTGGAAAATGCGCATCTGGATTCAGTAATCTTATGTATTTATGAGGAAGGTGTCATGAAAAGGCAGGAACTAAATGGCGATTTAATGCCATTTAACAATCGAGTAATCAAATCTAATTATCCAACTTTCAGAATCACAGAAAAAGCAAAAAGTATATACTTTTTCGTTAAATCTAAAGGACTTTTAGCTGTTCCAATAACCATAAAAAACACAGAATCTTATCTCGAAAATCAAAGAAGAACTGAAAAAACTTATTGGATTTTTACCGGATTTTGTGCTACTGTTTTTTTTGTTTCTATTCTTTTTGGAATCTTACTTAGTGAAAAACTACACCTTTTATTTTCCATTTATGCACTCGGGGCTTTCATTTCAATAATTCATGATTATGGTTATACTTTTGAACTTTTTTGGCCAAATCTTTGGAAAATAAACCATTATAACGCATCAATATATGGAATTTTATCATTTGTAATTTTTTATTTCATTGGCCAAGTTATACTCAATGCTAATTCTCACAAAAGTATCAAGTATTTATTTTCATTTTTAATTATCAGCAGCTTAACAACGATATTTATCAACCTTATAGGATTTTATAACATAGCTATTCAATTTTATAGTTACATTTTGTTGCCTAATATATTGTTAGTGTATGCAATGATTTTCTACACAGCTTTAAAAAATCATGAAATTTATATTAAAATCATTTTGGTTGGATTTAGTATTTATCTTGTATTCATTGTCCTTTATACTCTTGCAACTCTTGATATTTTTGAATACTCCGAATTTTGGAGTACCCTCTATATGATAGGAATTGGCGTACAAATTTTCTTTTTCTTTATTGCTGTTACTTTCAAAGTCTATAAACTCAAGCAAGAAACCATTGTTCAAAAAGAACAACTTTTGAATCTTTATGAACAAAACAGAATCATACTTGAACATCAAAATCAGTTACTCGAAGAAAGAGTTAAGGAAAGAACTCAAAAATTAATTGAAACCACAGAAGAAGTAATGGCTCAAAATGAAGAACTTCATGCCCAAAGAAGCGAATTAGAAGCAACCAACAATGACCTGAATGAGAAAGGATTATTGATTCTGGAGCTTAATGAAAAACTTAAAATCCAAAATCAAGACCTTGAATCATCCATTGAAAAGAGAACAAAAGAAATAAAAATGGCTTATGAGGAACTTAAAGACAAAAACTCAAGGCTTGAACAGTTCGCATATGTCACTTCTCATAATTTGAGAGGTCCAATTGCAACCATTTTAGGTTTATCGCAACTATTTGAAATCAGTGATGAAGCCCAAAAGGTTGAATTAAGAAAGAAAATAAAAGAAACAGCATCAAAATTAGACACCGTAATCAAAGGACTTAACAATGTATTAGACATTAGAAAAAACCTAAATAACAACAGTGAAATGATACATTTTGAATCAGTCTTGAATGATGTCAAAGTGATGTTGCAAAACGAAATAGTGAGCTCCCAAGCGGTTATCACCTTAAATTTAAATGGAATTGAAAAAGTTTGGGGTATTTCTGTTTATATGAATAATATTTTATACAACCTGATCAACAACTCAATCAAGTATCGAAAGCCTCAAATCAAACCAGAAATCAACATCACTCTAAAAGAAAAAGAAGGATGCCATGAAATTGAATTGAAAGACAATGGAATAGGCATAGATTTAATTTCTAACAAGGACAAACTGTTTCACCCTTTTAAAAGATTTCACGAATTTGTTGAGGGAACAGGTCTAGGATTGTACATCATCAAAACCCAAACTGAGGCAATGAAAGGCAAAATTGAAGTAGAATCTGAGGTGGGAATAGGAACTACTTTTCGAATCTTGCTTCCTAAACAAAATGTTTAGTTAAAAATACAGTTTATCGATTTTAAACATTATGGCTTGAATCTAAACCCATTTTGCAAACAATAAACAACTTATAAAGCTAAAAAAGCATTAGGATAAGCTTCCTTTACTCTTTTTTTAGTTTCTTCTGAAAAATTATTGTCATTCAGCAAAATGGTTTTAAGTTTTTTTAGTTTAAAAAAACCCTCCGGTAATTCTTTCAATTGATTGAAAGAAAGTGATATTAATTCCAAATTTTGAAGATTTTGAATATCATCACTCAATTGAATCAACTTATTATGGTTCAGATGCAAACTTGTTAACGTTATGTTTAGAGTTTTTGAAAATTCGACAATTTCAATTTCATTATTTGAGAGGTTCACTTCTATCAATGATTTTGACTCAAAGACTGATTTTTCAACTTTGCTGATTTTGTTAAATGCCAAATTCAATCTTAATAAAGCTTTTGAGTTTGAAACCTCATTTGGTAATGAAAATATTTGATTCTTTGAAGCATCAATTTCTTTTATTTTGGCTATCTTAAAAACATTAGGAGATATAGTATTCAATTGATTATCAGAGAGTCTCAAGAAATGCAATGATTTTAGTTTTTGCCATGGGTAATCAATACTTTCAAAAATATTACGGCTCAAGTCTAAATTATTTAGCTTCTTCAGTTTAAAAAAAGTCATTGGCAATTCATTTAAACGATTTTCTCTTAGGTTGAATTGAGTGAGTTTTTTAAGCTTTCCGATTTCAGAAGAAATTGACTCGATCTGATTTTTCATGGCATTGATAAAAATCAATTCTTTCAACATGCCGATCTGATCTGCAATTCCAGTATATTTTTGCTGCCTGATATTCAAAACTTTAACCACTTTAGGATTTTGGATAGCCAATGCAAAATCATAATAAGTTTGATTTTCTCTGATTTTTTTATCAGAAAGTTCATCTAAGCTTTGGCAAAATAGTTGTGTGCTTATTAGCGATGAAATTAAAATCGTTTTATACATAGCAATTATCAATCTTTAATATCGGCTTGAAATCAGTTGCAAAACTAATAATTGACTGATGAATCCAATCCATTACATTTAATAACAAATCAAAAAAAGGCAAACCCTATGGGCTTGCCTTTTGAAAGATAAATTACATTACAATTATTTCACAACCACTAATTTACTGTCTTTCATTTGCGTTGATTCTGCAACTACCAGATAATTTCCAGCTCTTAGACTTTTTGAAATTTCATTTAAATTCCATACGTAAGCACCTGAAGAAAGAGAACCTGTGTGCAAAGTAGCAATCTTGTTACCCTGAATGTCAAACAAATTCACATTCATTTCACCTGATTGACTCACATTCAAGGCCACAGACATTGAATTGTCGTTGTTCACCACCAAAGCCAATTTGTTTTTTCCAAATGAAAGACCTGAAATCGAGGTGATTTTTGAAACACTAACGCTTGCATTGTTTTCGCATCCTTTGTCATCTTTCACAGTCACTGAGAAATCACCCTCTTGAGTGACAGTGATGGTTCTGGTTTCAGCGTCATTGCTCCATTTATAAGACACAAAACCTTCACCTGCATCCAACACAACTGAATCGCATGTTGCGCATATTGATGCATTCATAGGAAGAACTATATTTGGTAATGGATTCAACACCACTTCCACTTCTTTTGAAGCATCGCATCCGGTCAATTTATTGGTTTTCTCAACTGAAACTTTAGAGCTATTTCTCACCACAACAACTGAATCTGATCCGCCGATTGACCAATCATAAGTGAATTCGTTATTTCCGGCAATCAATACAATAGAATCACCACAAACCTCATTCATGTCGGCCAATAAAATAGAAGGAATCTCATTCAACACTACTCTTAACTCCTTCTCAGTTTCACAACCGGTTGTTTTGTCTTTTTTGTTCAAAGAGAATTCTTCCGATCTCTTGAAAACATAAGCTGAATCAGTAGCGCCAAAAGACCAATCGTACTCAAAATCATTTGTTCCGGCAACAATAACCAATGAATCACCACAAACCGAGCTAATGGGGTCAATGTTGATTTCAGGATTTGGATTCAAAGTAACCACAACAGAGTCTATGAAACTTCTTCCGTTATCAGAGAAAGCCTTCACTTTGTAAACACCTGATTGGGTTGCTAATCTTGAAGTTCCTGAAGTTCCATCCTCCCAGAATCTGATTACTTTTTTATCAGTAGATTGTTCAAAGCCAATTTCAACTTCGTTACCGCAAAGTGTAGTGTCTTTCAATTCCAGAGCAAATCTTGGTTCGACTGCATCTGAACCTAAAAATTCTTTTCTAGCGAAAACTACAGTAGCTGCAGCATTAAATCTCACATCCCTACCTGCTGCATCTTTTGCGAAAGTGGTGTTAGAAGAGCTTGGGTGTTGGATCGAGAAGAATCCATATCTGAAATCCGGTGTGAAAGTCAATCCACAAGGCTCAGAACCCGCCGGGGTGGTAGCGAACAAATCTACTTTAGGGTCTGCATTTGAGTGTCCCGGTCTGATTACCCAAATATGATTTCTACCTCCATCTTGGAAAGCCCAGCAGTTGCCATCTTCGTCAAATGCCAAGTTATCAATACCTGTGCCGAAGTTTTCGTTCACTACCCCATTAGCAGTTAAGATTGGATAAGACCTGTTGGTTACCCAAGCTTCAAGATTTGAAATGGTATCGCCATTGTCGCTGAATCTCCAGATAGTACCCGAATTTTTTGCTGTAAAATAAATCATTCCATCGTTTCCAATTTCGATATCTTCCGGACCGCCCCAGTTAGTTCCTCCTAAAGAACCTGCTGTTGATGCTACAGCATTTCTTTCGGCTATTGTAGTGTTTGGCACTTGAATCCATTTTCCAGTGGTTGAAGTTGAATTGGTTCTGCTTAAAACATAAAGTTTTCCTGATGACATGTTTGCTTTTTTGTCTAACACATATTTATAAACACAGCCGGTTCCACCATCTTCCGCTTGATAAGCAACAGAACTATCAGAAGACAAGGAAATATTCTCATGGTTCATTCTGCCCATTGCCCAAATTTTATCAGGCTTTCCGTCACCATCATAATCAACAATTTTACCTGAAACAGGGTCAATTTCTACCTGCCAACCAACGTCTTGATAACCATCACCGTTTGCATCACCGGGTTCAGTATTTTCTTCTGATGTGATGATTGTTCCCCAAGGGGTCACACCACCAGAACAGTTTCTTTGAGTTCTCACTAATTCAGAAAAATCAACCAAACGAGCAGAATCCATCACCCACAATTTTGTTTCTTCGTTGAACCTCACTGAAAGCAAAGAAACATCGCCGGGGCTGTTTTCATGGTTCACTGAAACTATACCTGCTCTGCTGCTACCGTTCAAGGCGTGATAGCCTGTGAAATCATGTGTTCCCGGCATGTTTCTAGAAGAGTTTGAATAAATTCCATTTCCTTGTTGAGCAATCATCTGGAAAGTATGTGTGCTTGGCATCACCAAAAACTGGTTTTGAACAGTTGGAGTAACAGAAGTGAAGCAAGCGATTTTTTCAGATGAATTAGGGTCACAAGCTAACACAAAACTGTTTGGAGTTTCAGAAGCTACATTGTTTAACTGAAGTAACAATTCCAAATCAAACAACTTATCGCTTTCATAAGGTCTGAATTTGTGAATTTCCACAGCAATCACGTTTCTTCCCTGAACTAAACGATTGGGTTTTAAATTGATGGTGATTGGGTTAATTTCATCCTCACCTTCTATGGCGAAAACAGCTGTTGAACTGTTGTTGAATGGTTCTAACAAATTGTTGATAGCTACTCTTTCACCATTCAAATAAACCACCACGCCGTCATCTCTTCTGATTTTCATCAACACATTGGTGATTTTGCTTAGGTTTGAAACCTGAAATTCTTTCACGAAATAAGTTGTGATGTGTTTGTTCACAGGGTTTGAACCAAACGAAATTTTAGTACCTAAATTATCAAAACCATAACCTAATGGTGCATTACCTTTTTCCCAAGCAGAAAAGTCAAATTCAGGATTGAAATATGTTTCACTTACATTTTCACCTTTGTCGTTGAAACTCCATTCTGATCCAAATGGAATGGCAACAACATCAGGGATGATTGGCAAAATTTCTAATTCAAAAAACTTATCAGAACTACCATTAGACACTTGGTGGACCCTGGCTGCAAAGATATTTTCACCTTCTAGCAACAAGGTTTTGGATATGGTCGTGGTGAAGGTCGCAGGTGTTGAACCAACCGTCACACTTGCAAATGTAGTGTTAGTCACATTTCCAGTCGGCATGTTTCTTCTCATGATTTCATTTCCGTTGAGATACAAAATCATTCCATCATCAATTCTCACTCTCACTGAAAACTCTTCAAAACCTTCTAAGTCTTCAGCTTTAACCTCAACTTTCTTTCTAAAATATGAAGTTCTATACTTATTACCGGAATTTGGTCCGAAACTGATGGTAGTCGCTAATCCTGAAAAAGCGTAACCTAATGGCGAGTATCCTTCTTTCCAAGAAGCGTCATTGAAACCTGCCGTAGTCCAACTTGCACCCGGATCAACACCTAAATCTAAATATTTCCAAATGCTTCTCGCATCAATCAAAAACTTCTCAGGCGCTACGTCTTCGATTGAAAGGGCAAACAACAAATCAGAGCTGGTTGGCCCTCTTTGATGCACAGATGCAGCAATGTGGTTTTCACCTAATTTAAATGAATCAGTTGAAACATAAAATATATCAGTGGCCATTTGATTTGCTACTGACCAAGTTTGCGAATTTACGGGTCCGGTAGGCATGTTGGTTCTCAACAATTCTTTCCCGTTCAAATAAAGAACCACACCATCATCTCTTCTAAGCGTCAACTTAAATTTTTTGGTTTGTGGAAATGAGGTAATATTGAATTTTGTTCTAAAGTAAGTAGTGATGTGTTTGTTGCTTGCATTATCCCCGAAGCTTACTTCTGTTGAAATATCCCCAAAAGAATAACCTAAAGGTCCCATCCCTGCTTTCCAATCACTGTCATCGAATTGAGGATCAATCCAGGCAGTTCCTTGTTCTGAACCATCGTCCAGATACTTCCAGATGTGCTTCTTGTCCCGACAAA